>JAKLKT010000022.1 GCA_023150495.1 Planctomycetota bacterium | reverse complement strand
GGTGTAGCGCTGGAGCATGTTGTCCGTGCCGAGCTGGTAGAGGTCGAACTCGTCGTCGAGCTTCGCCGGCTCGCCGACCGGCATCGGCGCGAGCTGGCCCCGGAGCCCCTCGTCGGTGATCTCGACGAGCGCGAGGCCCGCGGCGAGGTCCATGTGCTTCACGCGTGCGGGGTAGCGCCGCGCGCTGTTCGCGACCGACACCTCGACGAGCTGGGCGTCGGTGACGAGGCGCGCGAGCGTGAGCACGACGCCGGGCTCCACGACCACGCCCTGGCCGCTCCGGTTCTGCACGGGCTGCTTCTGCCACGGCGAGCTCCGGTCCCACGCCTGCGCGGCGACGTCGACGTCGACGAGGGCGGCGCGCAGCCTGGCGGGATCCTCGGCCCCCGCGAGGGGAGGGAGGAGGAGCGCGAGGAGGAGGGGGAGGAGAGGGCGCATGCTACTTCGGCTCCTTCACGTGGCGGTCCTCGGGGATGTTCAGGTTCCTGCAGATGCGCGCGTGGGCCTCCGCGATCTTCCCCTTCTCGAGGACGAGCGGCGGGACGTTGACGCCCTCGAACTCGACCTTCACGAGGTCGCCGCCGCCCTCGACGAGCGAGACGAACTCGCGGAAGTCGTTCGGCACCTTGCCGTCCACGGACGCGACGATCTCGTTCCGGTAGGTGCGGTAGCGCGTGGTCGCGTCGGGGAGCACCTGCGAGAGGATCACGAGCTGCTCGCGCGTCTTCCCCTCCTCGGCGACGTTCCGGTAGTACTGCTGGTAGTAGTACGCGAGGTCGTCGCTCGGCCGCGTCGCCATCATGTAGTTGGTGGTGAGCGGCACGAAGACGTAGCCGCCGAGGACGAGGTACTCGGGCCGCTCGTCGTAGGCAACGGAGGGGCTCATCCGCGCCGCCCAGGCCTTGAGCTTGACCGGGATCTCCCTCAGCTCGCCCCTGCGGCGCACGGTCAGCGTGACGGTCTCGCCGATCTGCTTCTCCTCGACGACGTGCGTGAACTCGTACGACTCGCCGTCGATCCGGATCGTGCCGTCGTTCTCGATCGGGATGTTGTCGATCCGGGTGATGACGTCGTCGCGCTCGACGAGGCCGACGGCGCTCGCGTAGGGCGTCGCCTTGAGCGCGAGGACGCCGGTCTCCCCCTCCGGCACCTTGAGGTACTCGCGGAGCGCGTCGTTCTGGAGCTCCGCGTGGTAGATGCCGAGCTCGGGGTAGCCGTCGTAGCGGCCGTCCTCGACGTCCCTGAGGAAGTGGCGGATGACCGAGGGCGGGATCATGTACCCGATGTTCTGCGAGAAGAACTGCCCCTGGAAGGCGACCCCCACGACCTTGCCGTCCTGCATCACGGGGCCGCCGCTGTTGCCGGGGTTGATCGCCGCGTCGATCTGGATCGCGAGGTGCGCGTCGGCGCCGCTGTGCGAGTAGGGACGCACCTCGATCCTCGAGACGACCCCCTCGGTGATCGAGAGCTTGTTCCCGCCGACCGGGTAGCCCACCGCCGCGACCTTCGACTGCATGGCGGGGCTGTCGCCGATCTCGAGCGGCTGCACGCCCTCCCAGAGGCTCCGGTCGTCGACGCCGAGGATCGCGAGGTCGCAGTCGTGGCCGGCGAAGAGGACGCGCGCCTCGTACCACTTCGTGCGGTCGGCGCGCTTCACGCGGAGCACCTTGGCGTCGCTCGCGACATGGGCGTTCGTGAGCAGCATGCCGGGCGCGATGCAGAAGGCGGAGCCGTTCGCGCCCTCCGGCTGCGGATGCCGCCAGGGCATCGCGTAGTCCTCGCCCTGCGACATGACGAAGACCTGCACGACCGACCCGCGGAGCTTCTCGAGGTCGGGCTCGGCGAGGAGGGGCGTGCCGAGCAGGAGGACGAGGAGGCACTTGCGCATGGGTCCAAAGTGTAAGGGGACCGAGAACTTGCGCGGGCGCGGCGCTCCCGGGGGCTAGCCGGCGAGCCCGCGGGCCGCGTGGCCGACGGCGTAGGCGAGCGTGGCCGCCCCGCCGCCGATCAGCAGCGTCTCGAGCCCGCCCCGGAGCCATCCGGTGCGCAGCATCCGCCCCTTCACGACGCCGATCGCGAAGAAGGTCGCGGCCGTCGCCGCGGCGCTCGCGGCGAAGGCGTGCGCGAAGAAGAGCGGCAGGAGGGGGACGAGGCCCGCGACGAGGAACGCGACGAACGTCGTGACCGCGGCCCGGAGGGGGCGCGGGGGATCGAGCCGGAGCCCGAGCTCCTCCATGAGCATCGTGTCGACCCAGCGGCGCCGGTCGTTCGTGATGACGTCCACCGCGGCGTCGAGCATCTCCCCCTTGAACCCCTTCCTCTCGAAGATCTGCCGGATCTCCTCCCGCTCGCCGTCGGGGACGCTCTCGATGTGCGACTCCTCGACGCGCCGCGCGTGCTCGACGACGTGGAGGTCCGCCTTCGCGCGCAGGTAGTTGGAGACCGCCATGCTGAAGCCGTCGGCGAGCACGTTCGCGAGGCCGAGGACGAGCGCGATGCCCGGCGGGAGCCTCGCGCCGGTGGCGCCCGCGACGATCGCGAACGTCGTCACGGTCCCGTCGATCGCGCCGAGGATCGCGTCGCCGAGGTAGCTGTGGTCCGTGCTCGCCGCGAGGCGCGCCGCGATCGCCTCGGGGGTGTGCTCGGCGCGGAGGTGCGCCGGGGAAGAGCGCGCGGACGGATCCACGGAGAGAGCCTATCCGGCGGCCGAAGAAGCACCGCGCGGGGATGGGATGGGGCGCGGGGAAGGGGGCCTACCCCCCGCAGCAGGTCTGGTGGCCCTCGTCGATCACGCACTTGGCCGTGAGCGGCTCGATCCCCTTCGACCCCTCGCGGTAGACCGCGAGCGCCTTCAACCCGAGCTCGCCCCCGCGCAGGTAGAGGCGCTCGATCTCCTCCACCGTCGTCTCCCGCGGCAGGTTCACGGTCTTCGAGATGCCCCCCGAGAGGAACGGCTGCACCGCGGCCATCATCAGCAGGTGTCCGTCCGCGGAGATCACCCGGCCGTGCCTGCCGGGGCGGAACGCGCAGTCGAACACCGGCAGGTGCTCGCGCCTCAGGTGCGGCGCGCCCTCCATCCCCTCCTCGCGCTCGAGGTGCTTCACGATCGCGTCGATCTCCCCCCTGCCGTACCCGAGCCGCGCGAGCGCGCGCGGGACGACGCGGTTCGTGAGCCGGAGCGTGCCGCCGCCCGCGAGCGCCTTGTACTTCACGAGCGAGAGGTCCGGCTCGATGCCGGTCGTGTCGCAGTCCATGAGGAAGGCGATCGTGCCCGTCGGCGCGAGCACCGTCGCCTGCGCGTTCCGGACGCCGTGCTCGCGGGCGAGCCGGAGCGCCTCGTCCCAGACCTTCCGCGCCTCGGCGAGGAGCGCCGCGGGCGCCGCCTCGACGTGCGCGAGGGCGCCGCGGTGCATCTCGAGCACGCGCAGGACATGCTCCCGGTTCACCTCGAAAGCCTCGAACGGGCCGAGCTGCGCCGCGATCCCCGCCGACACGCGGTACGCCTCGCCGGTCATGAGCGCGGTGATCGCCGCCGCCCAGCCGCGCCCCTCAACGGAGTCGTACGGGAGGCCGATCGCCATGAGGAGCGCGCCGAGGTTGGCGTAGCCGAGGCCGAGCGGGCGGAAGATGCGGCTCATCTCCGCGACGCGCGGGGTCGGGTAGGCGCTCCGGTCGATGATCGCCTCCATCGCGCGGAAGAGCGTCCCCGCGTCGCGCCGGAAAGCCGCCGCGTCGAAGGTGGCGTCCGGTCTCAGGTACCCGAGCAGGTTCAGCGACGCGAGGTTGCACGCCGTGTCGTCGAGGAAGACGAACTCGCTGCACGGGTTCGTCGCGTTGATCCGGCCCGACCTCGGGACCGGGTTCCACCCCTGGATCGCCGAGTCGTACTGGAGCCCCGGGTCGCCGCATTCCCACGCCCCCTGCGCGATCTCCCGCAGGAGCGACCGCGCCGGGAAGGTCTCCACCGGCTCGCCGGTCCTGACCGCGCGCGTCGTCCACGGCCGGTCCTCGCGCACCGCGCGCAGGAACTCGTCCGTCACGCGCACGGAGAGGTTCGAGTTCTGGAACGCGACGCTCCTGTGCGCCTCGCCGTCCATCCCGCCGCCGAACCCGGCCGCGGCGAGCGCCTTCGCCTTCCGCTCCTCGATCGCCTTCGCGCGCACGAAGTCGTGGATGTCCGGGTGCGCCGCGTCGAGGATCTGCATCTTCGCCGCGCGCCGCGTGCGCCCGCCCGACTTCACGACGCCGGCGAACGCGTCGTACCCGCGCATGAACGACACGGGCCCCGACGCGAACCCGCCGCCCGAGAGCCGCTCGCGGCTCGACCGGAGCACGGAGAGGTTCGTCCCGCACCCGCTGCCGTACTTGAAGATCAGCGCCTCGACGCGCGCGAGCTCGAGGATCGCGTTCAGGTCGTCCTTGACCGAGAGGATGAAGCACGCCGAGCACTGCGGGTGGCCGTCGAACCCCACGTTGAACCAGACGGGCGAGTTGAACGCGCCGCGCTGGTGCACGAGGAGGTCCAGGAGCCCCGCCTCGTACCCCTCCTCCCCGATCCCCTCCTCCCCCACCCAGCGGGCGAGCGTGCCGCCCACCCGCCGCAGCAGGTCCCTCACGCTGCGCTCGCCGTTCGGCCCGGGCTTGAAGTAACGGCTCGCGACCACGTTCACCGCCGTGTCCGACCACGCCGCGGGCGCCTCGACGCCCTTGAGCTCGAACACGACCTGCCCCCGCTCGTCGAGGAGTTGGGCGTCGCGGCGCGACCAGGCGATGGAGTCGAGCATGGAGAGACCGGCCGCTCAGCCGCGAGCGGCCACCTCCATGCTACGGTACGGGCCGAGCGCGCGCGCCGCTCGTCGGCTGCAGCGGCCACGTGACGGTATGGGCAACTTCGATGTCTTCGGGCTCGGCCAGTGCACGTTCGACCGGATGGGCGTGGTCGGCCAACTGCCGCCGCCCGACGAGAAGCGCGAGATCGAGGCGGAGCACGAGCAGGTCGGCGGGCCGATCGCGACCGCGCTCAAGGCGCTCCATGGCTGGGGGCGGAGGTGCGCGATCGCGGGGGTGATCGGCGACGACCCCGAAGGGGAGGCGATCAAGGGGGGGCTCGGGGGCATGGACGCGTCCCGCCTCCTCGTGCGTCGCGGCGCGCGGTCGCAGCGCGCGTTCGTCGCGGTGGAGCGCGGGACGGGGCGGCGCACGATCTACTGGCGCCGGCCGACGGGAGCGCCCCCGGACCCCCTGGAGATCGCCCCGCCCGAGGCGCGGGTGTTCCTCTGCGACGGCCTCTACGCGGAGGCGTCGGTCGCGTGCGCGAGGGCCTCGAGGATGGTCGTCGTCGACGCGGGGACCTTCCGCGAGGGCACGCGCGCGCTGCTCCCGCTCGCGCACGTCTTCGTCGCGTCGGAGGTCTTCGCGCGCGACTTCGCCGGGGATCCGCGCGCGGCCGTGCGGAAGATCCGCGAGGCGGGGGCGCAGGTCGCCGGCGTCACGCTCGGCGCGCGCGGATACGTGGCGTCCTTCGGCGACACGTGGCTCGAGAGGCCCGCGTACCCGGCGGGCGCGGTGGACACGACCGGGTGCGGCGACATCTTCCACGCGGGGCTCGTCGAAGGGCTCCTCTCGGGCTGGCCGTGGGCGAAGTGCTTCGACTTCGCGGCGTGGGCCGCCGCGCGCGCGGCGGAGCGGCTCGGCAACACCGCCCCGCCGCGGGAAGGGTATCCTGAAGCGCGATGACCGAACCGGGCGTCCTCGAGGAGACCTCGACCGAGAGGCGCCTCGCGCCGCCGTGGAACGTGATCGTCTGGAACGACCCGATCACGCTCATGAGCTACGTGACGCTCGTGTTCCAGCGCATCTTCGGCTACCCGCTCGAGAAGGCGCAGGCGCTGATGATGGAGGTGCACACGAGGGGGCGCTCGATCGTCTGGACGGGCGCGCGCGAGCAGGCGGAGACCTACGTGCAGAAGCTCCACGCGGCGCAGCTCCTCGCGACGATGGAGTGCGCGACGTGATCTTCCCGCAGGTCAGGCGGCAGGAGGACGGGTCGGTCGCCATCGACGGGCTCTTCCCGCTCCACGTGGCGGCGCTCGTCGAGGTGCCGGACCTCCTGGAGAAGCCCGAAGGCGCGGCGCGGGACCGGCTCTTCCCCGAGCCCTCGGACGACGACGACCAGCGCGCGGACTGGGAGCGCCTCGTGCGACCGGAGCTCTTCGCGCTGCTCGCGTCGGCGCGCGAGATCCTCCTGCGCGACCTCCGGGGCCTCGGCCCCGCGGAGCCGCTCTCCGGCGTGCCGCGCTGGAGCGTGACGGTGCCGGCGCGGCACGTGAACGCGTGGATCAGCGCGCTCAACGCGGCGCGGCTCGCGCTCGGCGCGGAGCACGGGATCGAGAGCGAGGAGGACCTCCACCCGGAGATCGAGGAGAAGGAGGGCCGGATCGAGCTCGACGAGAAGACGTTCGCGGTGCTGAAGATCGGCGCGCTCGCGGTCATCCAGGAGATGCTCATCCTCGACGGCCTGCCCGAGGGCGAGCGCCCGCCGCGCATGGAGGAGGAGGGGCCCGGGGAGGAGGGGGCGCCGCCGGCGTGATCGTCCGCGGCCGCGTCGTGGACGAGGAGGGCCGCCCCGTCGCGGGGGCGCGGGTCTTTCTCGCGCACAACGGCGCATGGCTGCCGGCGCACGAGGCGTTCGAGCTCGACGACTCCGCGGTCGCCGGAGCGGACGGGGAGTACGCCTTCGACATGGCCCTTCGGCCGTGGTTCGCCCGCATGCGGATGCCGGCACAGCTCCGGGCGCTCCTGGGCCGAAGCGTGTCCCGGGAGATCGCCGTCCATCTGATGGGCGAGGAGAACGTGGCACCCGACCTGGTCCTCCGCGCGGGGGTCATGGGGCGCGTGCGCGCGAAATGGAGCGACGGATCGCCCGCGTCGGGCGTGAGGCTCCTCGTGATCCTGCACAGGGACGCCGACGCCTGCGACACGGAGATCGCGGACGGGGAGAGGCAGGACGCGGCATCCGGGAGCACGGACGACAACGGCGAGATGTGGTTCGGACCCGCGGAGGATCGGGAGTACGCGCGGATCTCCATTGACGCGAGCCACCCCGAGTCCCGCGCGCACGTCTCGTGGGAGGGCCGGCGGATCGGCGCCTTCGAGGTGGAGCTCACGCGAGGACGGAGAGTCCGCGGGGTGCTGCAAACCGCGGACGGCCGGCCTGCGGAGGGCTACCGCGTCGCGCCCTGCAGCCGGATGTCGGGGGATCCCGAGGACGGCAGCGTGGTCACGGCGGGTGCGGACGGCCGCTTCGAGGTAGCCGGGGTGGATCCCGAGGACGGCGGGATAGCGGTCTTCGACGTCTTGCCGAAGCGCCCGTCGCGGGAGGAGCTCGCGAAGCTGGACCGGGCGGAGGCGCTCGATCGGATGGTCTCGACGATGCCGCGGACGACCAACCCGCTGCTCATGATCGACGTTCCGGACGGGGAGGACGACGTGGGCACCCTCGTGCTGCCGGAGATCGGGCCCCTCACGATCCGTCTCGAGGACGCGCGTGGCGATCGCCCTCTCTCGGGTCGCATCCACTGGATCCGGTCGAACGGCCGTTTCCATGGATCCATCGGCTACCGCGCGGACGAGCGGGGGATCGTCCGCATGGCTCGCATGCCCCTGGGCACCCGGGCGGGCCTCAACGTCGTGATCGAGGACGCCCGGCTCGGCGCGCTCGAACAGGAGTTCGTCATTCCCGAGGTCCGGGCGGAGACGGTCACGCTCCGGGTGACCGGCGCGGGCACGGTCGTCGTCCGGCTGCACCCGAAGGGCGCGGGCGACCGGCCGCTCGTCGTCCCGCTCGCGCGGGTCGGGGAGCAGGAGTGCTGCGGCAGGACCTTCAACGGGCCGCTCTCCGAGCTGCGATGGGAGACGTCGCCCGGCTTGCATCCCGTCCTGAGGATCGGGGCGAAGGGCTTCCGCGAGCGCGTGATCGAGAACGTGACCGTGCGCGACGACGGGCCCACGTTCCTCGACGTCGAGCTGGAGCCGGCGTAGCGCGGGCCCCCTCGGCGGATTCGGATCGCATCGCTGCACGATGCTGCGACAATCCGGGGATGGCGCGCAACGACATCCACAGGGCGCTCGAGGTGGCGCACGACGGCCGCTACCTCGTCCGGGTCAGGGCCGTCAACCCGTCGGGAAACACCGTCGATATCGCCGGCTACGTCACGGAAGTCCGGAAGGACGGCGGCATCCGGGTGTCCGTCGGCGACCCGGAGCGAGGCCTGATCCACGATTTCGGCCCCGACCGCATCCTCGGCGTCGAGCGCGTGCACGGAGCGTAGGCCCGGCCGTCCGCCGAAAGCGCTTCCCCGTCGCGGCTACCAGCGGCCGCCGAAGTCCCCGAGCGGACGGCCCGACCGCTGCGGCATGTGCCCCGGCTCGTGCGCCTTGCTGACGAGCAGCGCGCGACCGCGCAGCTCCCTGCCGTCCAGCGCGACGACCAGCGCCGCGACGTCGGTGCCCGCGGACATCTCCACGAATCCGAAGCCGCGCGACTGGCCCGACTCGTCGTCCCTCACGATGCTCACGCTCGCCACCGACCGTCCGTTGCCGGCGAAGAGGTCGTGGAGGTCGAGCTCCGTCGTCTCGAGCGAGAGGTTGTCGATGAAGATCCTGTGCCGCATGCGTCGTCCTTTCCGTACGCGTCGGCAAGGCCTTCTCAATCGACGGAAAGGGCGGCGGAACGCGAGAGAGCGGGGCGGCGGGCCAGGGTCGATTCCTCTAGTCTCGGCCCGCCAACGGTCGCCCGCATCATAGCACGCGGGAGCGCGCGGGCCCGGCGGCGCCGGTCGATGCGGGCGACGGCGCCTCGCCGGCGCCGACGGGCTCTCTGCCCGCGACCTGCGCGCGTGCCACCTCGATCGCGGCCGCCGGGATGCGCCGGAGATCCCACGTGAGCCGCACCTTCGAAGCGAGGAAGATCAGCCACTTCGTCGGGTCGAAGTGGTACCAGCGCACGCCGTTCCTGTAATCGCCCGGGAAGCGGTGGTGGTAGTTGTGGTACCCCTCGCCGAAGGTCAGGAGCGCGGTCACCCAGCTGTCCCGCGCCGAGCAGCGCTTCGAGTAGGGCTGCGTGCCGAGCATGTGCGCGAGCGAGTTGATCGAGAAGGTCGCGTGCCACTGGATCACGAGGCGCAGGAACCCGGCGCAGAGGACCGCGCCGAGCGGATCGCCCCAGAGGAGGCCCGTCGCCGCGGGGAGCACGCAGCCCGCGACGATCGCGAGGAGCACGATGTGGCGGTGCTGGAACCGGACGAGCGGATCCGCGACGAGATCAGGCACGAGGGCGAGGTCGGTCGGGTGGCCGTCCTCGACGAAGATCCACCCGATGTGGGACCACCAGAAGCCCTTCCGCGCGTCATAGGGGTCGCCCTCCTCGTCGGTGAGCGCGTGGTGGTCGCGGTGGTCGGCCGCCCACTTGATGGCGGAGTGCTGGACCGACGCGGCGCCGAAGAGGAGGTAGAACGCGCGCACCGGCCACGCCGCCTTGTGCGTGGGATGCGCGAAGTGCCGGTGGTAGCCGGCCGTGATCGAGAGGCCGCAGAGGACGAACCACGCCGCCGCGAGCCCGAGCGTCCACCACGAGAAGTCGAGCGCGAGGTGGATGACCGCGACCACGGCGAGCAGGTGCGCGGCTGCGAAGAAGAGGATGTTGGTCCAGGAGAGTCGCGGCGTTGCGGAGTCCAAGGTGAGGCTCTCGGCTCTTGCGCAAGAACCATCGGCGTTGCGCGCGCGGGATCGTAGCCCGCGCCCGCGATGCCGGAGAGCCCTTTCCCTGTACTATCTTCGCGTCCTTCGTCTCGCGAGTGTCTCCGCGGAGGCGAGGGAGGGCCCCCGGGGAAGCCGGAGGGCCTGACGCGGGCCCTTCCTGTCGGCTCGCCGCGCGTCTACCCGACCTGGCGCCAGAAGTTGCCGTCGCGGCCGGTCAGGCCGGTCGCCGTGTTGCCCGTGATCGTGTTGCCACCGCCCTGCGTGAACGCCGCGTTGGCCAGGGGACCGGCGCCCGAGCCGCTGTAGTCCATGTCCTCGGTCCCCACGATGTCGCCGCCCTGGTTCACGAAGAACGTCCGGCTGCCCGTGCTCCCGAAGTTCGTGGGCCACGCGTAGCAGCACCAGGTCGTCTCCGCGATGTCCGCGTCGACGTTCGCGTCCGCTCCGCCGCCGGCGAGCTCGGCGAGGCCGTCGCCGCCGACGTCGGGGAGGTACACCGCGAAGACGTATCCGCTCCGGGTGACGTCGCCGTTCGCGCTCACGGAGCGGAACGACGTCGAGAGGACCGGGGGGTTCAGCAGCGCGTTGCCGCGCACGCCGATCGCGCCCGACATCTCGGCGAACGTGCCGTACTCGCCGATGCCGTTGTTGTTGACGTCCGCCCGTGCCGTCGCCTGGAACTGCGACTGCGACGAGATGACGTTCCGGAGGGTCGCGATCGCGGCCGTCTCGTTCGAGTTGAGACGCGCCGAAAGGAGGTTCGGGATCGCGATCGCCGCGATGATGGCGATGATCGCGATCACGATCATCAGCTCGATGAGGGTGAATCCCCGCACGGTCCTGCGCATGTGCTGCTCCTGCCCTTCCGGTTAGGGAGCGTGTATGGCCCGGGACCGCCCCCGCAGGCGGCCTCCCGAATGGAGCATCGACCGCGGGCTCCGCGGGACAAGGAGGACCCGCCGGGGATCGCCCCGGACTGGGACGGTCGTCACGGGTAGCCGGGCACGGGCTCGAAGTCGACGACGTCGGGGGGCCCGTGGGCGAAGAGGAAGCGACGCCCCGGCTCGATGAAGGACGACGCGACGGTCCCGCGCCAGCCGGCGCGCTTGCACGCGGCGTAGCCGCGCGGGAGGCGCGGCGCCGCGTCCGAGAGCACCGCGCGCAGGTCCTCCCACGAGGGCCCCGGCGGGAGGCCGAAATCGATCTCATCGGGCTCGTGGAAGTTGGAGAGGACGTGGATGCCCGGGCCGACATCGCGCGCCTCCACCCCGCCCTCGCCGACGCGGAACAGGCGCCCCCGGACCCCCTGGAACACCACCACCTGGCAGGGATTGCGCGGCGAGCGCCGTAGGTCCTCCTCCAGCCACCCGCACGCGCGGTCGAACCCGCCGCGGGCGAGCGCCCCCGTCACGAGGAGCCCGCGGCTCGCGCGGCCGGGCGACTCCGGGAGCGTCGACCGGTTCGTGATCGCGGCGACGAGCCCCTCGCGGTTGACGCCGATCCACGTGCCGCCCTCCTCCTCGTCGCGCGGCGCCCAGAAGGGCGTGTCCGCCATCCACACGCGCGGCGCGGTGAACGGCCGCGCGTACGCCTCGTCGCGGTTGGCGGCGACGAACGGGCGCTCCCCGACGCCGCAGATCAGGATGCACATCAGCGCCCGACGTCGCGCACGAACGAGACGGCCTCGTCCGCGCCGCCGGGAACGATGCGCGCCTCGTAGGTGCGGCCTTCGACCTCGTACCGCCACACCTGCATCACGCCCTCGTCGATTGCGCGCGCGATCGCGGCCATCCCCTCGCGGGCGATGTCCGGCGGGAGCACGTCCCCCATCTTCTTGCCGAGGAACTGCTCCGGCGGAACGACGGGCTTCACGCCGAGGCCCGGGTGGAAGTCGACGAACGTGCCGTCGCGGCGCACGTGGAAGACCATGTCGGGCAGCACGTTCATGAGCGCGGCGCGGCGGCGCTCCCGTTCGCGCTCGCGGCGCTCGCCCCGCAGCCGCTCCATCTCCGCGGCGGCGCGCGGGCCGAAGATGCCGAGGTGCGTGAGGACCCCGCCGCCGTCCGGGAGCGGGGAGCGGGAGAGCACGCCGAGGATGCCGAGAACCCGGCGGCGCGCGTCGAGGAGCGGCACGGCGGCGTACCCCTCGACCGAGAGCGTCGCGAGCGCCGTGTCGGCGGGGAAGACCTTCTGGACCCCCTTCGGGTAGCAGCGCGGCTCACCCGCGACGACCGCCGCGCAGGGCGTGCCCTCGAGATCGTAGTCCATGAGCCGGTGCGTCTGGCCGCGCTCGCAGATCGTGCAGTGGGCGATTCCGGGCTCGGAGGTGTCCGTTTCGGACACGAAGGCGTAGTCGACGCCGAGCGCCTCCGGAAGGCAGCGCGTGAGCGCGACGACGAACGCCTCCCCGGTCTCCATCGACACGGCCTCGGCGACGTCCTTCAGCCGCGCGTCCGTAGGCGCGATCCGGCAGAGCGCCGCGCGGAGCTCGAGCTGCTCCATGGCGAGCGAGGCGAGCCCGCGGAGCCGCTGGCGGTCCGCGGGTCCGAGCTTCCCCGGCCTCCGGTCCGCGATGAAGAGGCTCCCGAGCTGCTGGCCCGCCGCGGTCCGGAGCGGCGCCGCGGCGTAGAACCTGAGGCCGAGCGAGGCGACGACCGCGCGCTCGCGGGCGCGCGGGTCCGCCGACGCGTCCGGGATCACGAGGACGTCCTTCGTCGCCAGCGAGAGCTCGCAAAGCGCCTCGTCGCGCGGGATCTCCTGCCCCTCGTACCCCTCGACCGCCTTCAGCCAGACGCGCCGCGCGTCCACGAGCGCGATCCCGGCGATGGGCACGCGGAAGAGCTCCCGCGCGAGCGAGACGATCGAGTCGAACGCCGGCTCCGGCGGCGTGTCGAGGACGCGGTAGCTGCGTAGGGTCTCGAGGCGGGTCGTTTCCCGGACGGTGCGCGCTGACATGACGGCTGGGGGAGCCGGCGCAGGGCCGGCTTCGGCTTGACTTCCTTACAATACCCTTCGGCAGGCCGCCTGTGCATGTGCAAGCCATCAAGTCCCTGGCCCGGGCATCCGGGTTCGACCTGTGCGGGGTCGCGAGGGCCGTCCCCGGGGAGGAGGACGCCCGCCTCCGGGAGTGGCTTTCGAAGGGCTTCCACGGCGACATGCGGTACATGGAGCGGCGGAGGGACGTCCGGGAGATCCTGCCCGGCTGCCGGTCGGTGATCGCGCTCGGGGTGAACTACTTCGTCCCGCACGAGCCGCCCCCGGGGCCGCGGGTCTCCCGCTACGCCTGGGGCGAGGACTACCACAGGGTCCTCGGGCGGATGCTCGACGGCTTCCTCGGGAGGCTCGGGGAGGGGGCTCCGGGGGAGGGGTTCCTCGCGTGCTGCGACACGTCGCCGGTCCTCGAGAAGGCGTGGGCGGAGCGGGCAGGGATCGGCTGGATCGGGAAGAACGGCTGCCTCATTTCGCAGCGGTTCGGGTCGTGGATCTTCCTCGCGGTCGTGCTCACGACGCTCGACCTGCCCCCGGACCCCCCTCACCCCGACCGCTGCGGCTCGTGCACGCGCTGCCTCGCCTCCTGCCCGACGAACGCGTTCGTGGCGCCGCGGGTGATCGACGCGCGGAAGTGCATCCCGTATCTCACGATCGAGCAGTGGAGGCCCGTCCGCGAGCGGATCGCGCCGTGGGCGTTCGGGTGCGACGCGTGCCAGGACGTGTGCCCCTGGAACCGGAAGGCGAAGGACAGCGGGCGGAGGGAGTTCGCGCCGCGGCCGGGGCAGGATGCGCCCGACCTCGAGGGCTGGGTGCTCATGAAGGGGCCCGAGTTCCGCGCGCGCTACGGCGACACGGCGCTCGCGCGGCCGGGGCGGCGCGGCCT
>JAKLKT010000725.1 GCA_023150495.1 Planctomycetota bacterium | reverse complement strand
GGCCGGCCGGCCGGAGGGCCCGGCCGAAGCAGCTCCTCCCGTTCACGAGCGCGCGCTCGATGCTCGCCGAGACGATCGCGCGCTGCGCCCCCCTCGCCCCCCCCGATCACACCTACGTGGTCACCAACCGGATCCAGCTGGACGCCACGCGGCGCGAGTGCCCCTCGCTCCCGAAGGAGCACGTCCTCGGCGAGCCGGAGATGCGCAACACGGCTGCCGCGATCGGCCTCGCGGCGCTTCACGTGGCGCGCCGCGACCCCGACGGCGTGATGGTCGTCCTGCCCGCGGACCACTTCATCGACCCTCCGGAGCGCTTCCTCTCCTGCTTCCGCGCCGCCGTGCGGCGCGCGGCGGAGAAGCCGGTGCTCCTCACCGTCGGCATCCGCCCCACGGGTCCCGCGACCGGCTACGGCTACATCGAGGCGGGCGATGAGGCGGGGAAGGTCGACGGCCACCCGTTCCTCGCGGTGAGGAGCTTCAAGGAGAAGCCGACCGCCGCGACGGCGGCCGCCTTCCTCGCGAAGGGCAACTACTTCTGGAACGCCGGCACGTTCGTCTGGAGCGTGCGGACGCTCCTCGACGCCTTCCGCGCCCACCTCCCGGGCCACGCCGACACTCTCGCGCGGATCGACGCGTGCGTCGCGAAGGGCGAGCCGCCGCGGCCGGAGGACTACGCCCGGTTCGAGAACATCCCGATCGACATGGGCATCATGGAGCGGGCGAAAAACGTCGAGACGACGCCCGCGGACTTCCTCTGGGACGACGTCGGATCCTGGCTCGCGGTCGACCGCCTCAACCGGAAGGATGCGGACGGCAACGTCGTCCGCGGCCTCCACGCGGGCATCGAGACGCACAACTGCATCGTGTTCGGGAGCGACGACCACGTGGTCGCCACGCTCGGCATCGACGACCTGATCGTCGTGCACACCCCGGACGCGACCCTCATCTGCCCGAAGAGCCGGGCGGAGGAGGTGCGCCAGATCGTGAAGCAGCTCGAGCAGAGGGGGCTCGAGAGGTTCCTGTGACCTCCCCGGTCCTCCTCGGCCTCGACTACGGCCGGAAGCGGATCGGGATCGCCGTCTCGACGCCCCTCGGCACCGTGCACCCCCGGGAGCGCCTCGAGCGGGGGACGATCGAGGAGGACCTCGCGGCGCTCCGCGCGCTCGTCGAGGAGACGGGCGCGTCGGCGATCGTGATCGGGCTCCCCCACCACATGGACGGCAAGACGTCCGACATGGAGCGGGAGGTGCGCGCGTTCGCGGCGGCGCTCGGCGCGGCGTGCGCGCGCCCGGTCTTCGGGGGCGACGAGCGGCTGACGACGGAGGCGGCGGAGTCCGCGCTCCGGCAGACGTCGAAGGGCTGGCGGGACCGGAAGGCGCGCCGCGACTCCGCGGCCGCGTGCATCGTGCTCCAGGACTACATCGACGCGCCGACGCGCGGGGAGAGGATCGCATGAGAAGGGTCGCCGTCCTGTTCGTGGCGTTCTGCGCGGCGTTCGCGCAGGAGGATCGGAAGGCGCGCGCGCGGGAGCTCGAGGTCCAGGCGGAGAAGGCCCTCGACGAGGGGCGCCGCGCGGACGCGCTGAAGCTCCTCGCGGAGGCTGCCGAGCTCCGGGCGCAGGCGCGCGACGCGGCCCCGCCCGCGGCGGCGCCCGAG
>JAKLKT010000724.1 GCA_023150495.1 Planctomycetota bacterium | reverse complement strand
GCGGTGAAGGCGTCGGGCGCGACGCGCCCCTCGAGGGAGCGCACGTTGCGCATGGCGTCGCGGAAGAGCCGGAGGCGGAGGGACGCGGGGAGCGCGCGCGCCGCGAGGGCGCGCGCCCCGTAGCCGAGGAAGAGGTTGAGCGTGCCCGCCCGCACCGGCCGCGGGGCGGCGTAGGCGAGCCGGAGCGCCTCGAGCGCGTCGAGCGCCTCCAGGTGGATCTCGCGAAGGCCCGGGTCGTTGTCCGCCTGCGGCTCGGTCGGTGTCTCGAGCGCGGGCTCGAGGATCCGCTCGAAGACCTCCGGGACGGGCATGGTCCGCCCGCCGACGTCCACGAGGACGGGGCGCGCGTCGGTGTACCGCCGCTCGCGGTCGAGCTCCTCGATCCGCCGGGCGATGCGGCGGCGCGAGTCCGCGTCCGCCTCGGCCCATCGGGCGAGGAGGGATGCCTCCTCCCCCCCCTCCGCGGCTCCCGGCGGGTCGGACCGCGCCGCGAGCGCGAAGAGCGCGACCGCGGCGATCCGTCTCACGGGGGCCAAGTGTAATCCTCCGCCGCCGCGGGCGCTCCGGGCGGGATCGGGGGGGGCTCCGGGGGCCCGGACGTAAAGCCGCGGGCTGGAACGGCCGACGCAAGAGGAATGGGCCGCACGATCCTCACCATCCTCGGGATCGCCGCCATCGCGGTCGGCGCGGTGTTCATCGCGCAGCGCTTCGCGAACCCTGCGAAGGAGAAGGTCCAGGCGAACCAGAAGGTCCTGACCGGGGCATACAAGCCGCAGCTCATCGATTGCCTCGTGCTCGAGGACCCGGAGGTCCCGGAGTCGCTCCCGAGGCCGGGAGTGGACGAGGACCTCGTCTACGTGGCGATCGTGGTGCTCTATCCGGGCGTCGAGCGCGTCCCCGAGCCGAAGGGCCACAGGCTGATCGGCGTCAACGGCCGGGACGAGTATCTCGAGCCCGCGCACATCGACTACGAGGTGACCGAGGAGGGGGCGGAGCTCACGCTCGTGTTCCGGACCGACAGCTCGTTCCAGTTCGGCCGCCTCGTCCGGGGCGCGACGGAGCTCTTCGAGAGCGTCCGGCTGGAGTAGGAAGCTACTCGCCCGCGGCGAGCGCCATCGCCACGTCCCCGCGCTCGGGCGTCCACCGGTCGACCGTCGCCTGGAGCAGCGTCCGCCCCTCCCACCTCTGCGCGAGGAGGCGGAGCGGCATCGGCGTGTCCCCCGGGACGAGGAACGAGAAGCCGCCCTCCGCGTCCGTCTCCGCGCTCCCGACGAGGTCGGACCTCCGGTAGGCGGAGACGAACACGCCGGCCGCGGGCTCCCCTGCGGCCGTCTCGACCATCCCGCGCACGCGGACGCCCTGCCGGATCCGCAGCGTCGCCGTCTGGCCCTCCGCGAGGAGCGGGTAGAGCGACGCATCCATCCAGTCCTCGGCCTCCGCGAGCCGCACCGCCTTCGCCCACACGCTGATGTCGCCGTCGGGAAGCGCCGTGAGCGCCGCGACACCCTCCGCGTCCGTGAGCACGTTCGCGCCCGGCACGAGCCCGCCCCGCGCGTCGCGCGCGAAGACCTGCGCGCCGCGGAGCGGCGAGCCGTCCGGCGCGAGCACGCGGACGGAGAGCGCGCGGTCGAACGACAGCGGCCGCGCCCTGAGCACGAGG
>JAKLKT010000723.1 GCA_023150495.1 Planctomycetota bacterium | reverse complement strand
GCCGCTGCGCGGGCAGGCGCGCGTCGCGCCGCCACGCGCGCTTCGTTGGACAGGCTCGCTTCGCGCCCGAGCGCCGGCAGCAGGTCAGCGTCGCCCGCGCGCTTCGGCGGCCAGGCCCGCCATGAGAGCGTGCCCGTCACCGGGCGCGTCGCGCCTGACAGCGTGCCAGCGGGCGGGCCCGGCGCACTCGTCCGCCGCAGCCTTGGCGGAGGCGGATCTTTTCCCCGTGGCGTATAGTCGCCCGGATATGCGGTTCGACTCCGTCTCGGTGCTCGGGGGCGCGGGGCTCGTCGGCTACCAGGTCTGCCGGAGCCTCCTCAAGGCGGGCGTCACGAAGCGGATCTCGGTCGTCTCCCTCGGGCGAGCGGAGGTGGAGCGCGCGGTCTCGGAGCTCAAGACGGAGTTCCCCTCCGCGGAGGTCCTCGGCCGCTACGGCAACGTCTTCGGCCGCGGGAAGCTCGCGGATCTCCTGGCCCCCGAAGCCCCCCCCGTGAACGACCGCAAGGACCCCGCGCGGCGGCGGAAGCTCCTCTCCGACATCTACGAGAGCTTCGACGAGGCCCGCGAGCATTCCGCCCTGATGGCGCTCATGCGCGAGCTCAGGCCCGCGGCGGTCGTCGACTGCATCAACACCGCGACCGCGATCTCCTACCAGGACGTGCCCACGTCGGCGAAGCAGCTCATGGCCGACCTCGGGCTCCGCGGCACCGCGGGCCACGCGAGCCCCGCGCAGCTCGAGGAGGACCTCCAGGGGCTCCTCGCGTCGATCGAGATCCCGCAGCTCGTCCTCCACGTGCGGCTGCTCCACGCGGCGCTCACGGAGGCGAGGACGCAGGTCTACCTCAAGGTCGGCACGACCGGCACCGGCGGGATGGGCCTCAACATCCCCTACACGCACGGCGAGGACAAGCCGAGCCCGACGCTCATGGCGAAGACCGCGGTCGCCTTCGCGCACACGGGGCTCCTCTTCCTCGCGGCGCGCACGGCGGACGGTCCCGTCTTCAAGGAGCTGAAGCCCGCCGCGATGATCGGCTACAAGTCGGTCGAGGTCCACCAGGTGCCCGGGTACGTCTGGGAGCGGAGCGGGGAGCGGTTCGTGAAGCGCCATGCCCCCGCGCGCCCGCTCTTCGAGGCGCAGAGGGCGTCGCTCGACGAGCCGCTCGACACGCGCCCCGACGCGACCCGCTTCCCGCAGCGCAAGTCGAGCGGCGGCCAGCCGCGCACGCTCCGCCTCGCCTGCGTGAACACCGGCGAGAACGGGTGGTTCGCGGCGGGCGAGTTCGAGGCGATCACCGCGCTCCACCAGATGGAGATGATCACGCCCGAGGAGATCGCCGAGGTGACGGTGCAGGAACTGTGCGGCCGCTCGACGGGCCGCGACGTGCTCTCCGCGCTCGACGCGTCGATCCTCGCGCCGACCTACCGGGGCGGGCTCCTGCGGCAGGCGGCGATCGACCGGCTGCAGCAGATCGACCGCGAGGGCGCGGTGCCGTCGGTCGCGCTCGGCGACCTCGGGCCTCCGCAGCTGTCGAAGTACCTCTTCGAGCTCTACCTGATGCGCGAGCTCTGGCCGACCGTCGCCGAGGCGGTCGCGAGCCTGCGCGCGCCGGACGCGGGCAAACGGCTCGCGGCGGCGCTCGAGGAGCGCCCGGACCTCCGCGA
>JAKLKT010000722.1 GCA_023150495.1 Planctomycetota bacterium | reverse complement strand
GGTGAGGCACTGGTAGAGCGTGGCGCCGAGCCCGTAGACGTCGGCCCGGGCGTCGAGCGTGGCGCCCGAGAGCTGCTCCGGCGCGGCGTAGAGCGGAGACCCCGCGAACGTGGCGGTGAGCGTCCCGCCCGCCGTGTCGCGGGCGATGCCGAAGTCGAGCAGGAGCGGCTTCCCGTCCGGAGTGACGCGGATGTTCGACGGCTTGACGTCGCGGTGGATCACGCCGCGCGCGTGCGCGTGCTCGAGCGCACGCGCGATCCCCGCGGCCCAACGCGCCGCGTCCCTCCACGGGATCGTCTCGCCGCGCCCCGCCGCCTCGGCGAGGATCTCGTCGAGGTTCCTCCCATCGACGAGATCGAGCGCGATGTACTGCACGCCCTCCGCCTCGCCGATGGCGTGGACGCCCACAATGTTCCCGTGCTTCAGCCGCGCGACCGCCACGGCCTCGCGGCGGAACCGCTCCGCCGCCTCGCGCGAGCCCTGCAGCTCCGGCCGCAGTACCTTCAACGCGACGTCGCGGTCAAGCGACTCCTGGCGCGCGAGGTAGACCGTACCCATTCCGCCCGCGCCGAGCCGCCGCAGCAGGCGGAACTCGCCGAGGCGTTCGAACGGAAGCGACCGCGGCGGCGCGCGAAGCGCGGCCCGCCGGTGCATCTCCTCGATCCGCGCGCGCGTCTCGCCGTCGAGCCCCGGGTGCCTGGCGAAGAAGACAAGGGGATCCTCGGCGGTCCCTGCGAGACAGGCGTCGAGGTAGATATCGAAGGGGTCCAACCGAGGCACCACTCAAGGCAGCGGCAGCGAAGGGTCGCCCAAGAGGATGAACTTCATCCCCTGGAAGAAGATGCTCGGCGGGTACCAGTCGGCGGTCGGCACGAGATCCGCGAGCCGCTCCTCGCGCCAGTAGCGCGCGACGGCGAAACTCCACGCGTCGCCGAGGCGTCGCGGGCCCTTGCCCTCCGCGGCGTAGAGCGCGAGCCCCTCGAGGAGCGTCAGCGCGCACGGCTGCGAGCCGGTCGTGCAGCCGAAGTACGCGACGGCGCCGCCCTTCGGCGCGCGCACGAGCCGCTCGGCGATGCTCGACCGTTCGAGCCGTCCCGGCTGGAGAGGTGAGGGGGGCGGGGGGGGAGCGGAGAACACCTCGCCGTTGTTCGTGCCCTTGTGGAGGATGCCGTGCACGTCGAGGTAGGCCTCGTACGGCGGCTGGACGGCGACGACGGCCGTGCCGCAGCCCACGGACGCGTAGATCGCGGGCGGCGCGTCCGCGAGCGCCTTCTCCTCTTCGGGGCCGAGGCAGCGGTCCCAGCCCCACGCCTCGCCGTGTCCGGAGTGGAGCGCGAGCGCGACGCCCGCCTTGAGCGCGGCGAGCACGGTCGCGGGCGTGGGCGCCATGGCGCCGTGGATCTGCCGGTCAACCGTCCATTCCTTGCTCCCGAGCGCGTCGCCCCACGAGCCGACGCGCGCCGCGGCGTCGATCCAGCCGTCCTGGTGGATGACGAGCGCCTTGCGCGCCTCCGGGGACCACGCGAGCGTCTTCGCGACGACGGCCGCGAGGTCGGTGGCGTTCGACACGGGCCACCGGCCGACGGCGATCTCGGGCGCGTAGCTGATGCCGTCGAGGTTGATCGGCGGCTCCTTCACCTTCTCGCCCTGCACCTCGCCGAAGTAGAGC
>JAKLKT010000721.1 GCA_023150495.1 Planctomycetota bacterium | reverse complement strand
AGCCGAAGGGGCTCCGGGTTCCCCCGATCCCTCCCTCATCGACGTCCATGAAGATGCCCTCGAGGAACAGGTTCGCGCCCCCGAACTCGAACGACAGGTCGAAGGAGAGGAGGATCGCGTCCATCTCGTCGCCGGGCGTGCCGGTCTCGCCGCCCTGGAAGTGCGCGTTGACCGCCACGAGGATGCCCGGCGCGTCGCCGCGGAAGCTCGTGAAGTCCTCGAAGATCTCGAACGGGCCCCTGAGCAGCAGCTCGCCGCGCAGCGTGACCGCGTAGTCCGTGTCGCCGGCGAGCACGGCCTTGTTGACGCCGCCGTCGCCGTCGGTGAAGGAGACGGAGGCCTTCCACTTCTCCCGGATGTAGCCGACCGCCACGCCCTGGAGCCGCTCGCCGCTCGTCAGCGCGTCGTTGACCACGGAGCGCTCGACGAGGAGCTGGTAGGCCGAGTCGACGATCTCCTCGCGGAGCGCCGGGCACTTGAACTGGCCCGCGGTGAAGGACCAGTCGCCGACGTAGCAGGTGACCCACGCGTCCTCGAGCGTGAATCCGCCGCCGTTCTCGTCGAAGTTGCCCTGGATCTTGTAGGTCCACTGCTTGCCGAACAGGTTCCCGCTCGCCACGAGCTTCGCGCGCGGGATCTCGAACCCGGCTAGGCTCGGGTCGCCGAGCGAGTCCTCCTGCGCGTTGATCGCGTAGCGGATCTGGAGCTGGCCGGAGAGCCGCAGCAGGAAGTCGCCGCTCGCGTCGCGCAGGAAGAAGCCCATGGCCTCCGTGGTCGTGCAGCCGCAGCCGTTGCGGAACGGTACGGCGCCGTAGCCCGCGAGCGGCTCCGCGCCGCCGCCCGCCGGCGGGTTCTGCGCGAGGTACTCCTCGACAGCGGTCTTCATCGTGGCGCGGTCCTTCGCCGCGCCTTCCTCCTCGAGCTTCCGGATCCGCTCCTCGGCGGCCGCGAGGCGCTCCTTGAGGACGGGCTCGTCCGCGGCCTCGTCGGCGAGCGCGGCGGCCGCGATCCACAGGAGGGCGGTGAGGGTTCGCATCGTCTTGCCTTTCAGTTGCGGAAGGTGATGCGGTCGACGACCGCCTGCCCGATGTTCCTGCCGACCGTGACACCCGTCTCGTTCGCGCTGCGGATGTGGATGCCCGCGTAGAGGCGTGACATCGCGCATTCCTCGGCGGCGTGGGCGAACGAATCGAAGAAGCGCACCGGGAGGCCGCGCCCCACGTGCGTCCAGTCGGCGAAGGAGCGCTCCCCGAACAGGTCCGCGAGGACGACCGACGCCGCGCCCGACTCCGTGCTGTGGCCGGAGATCCAGTCCGGGAAGGGAGGCGTGCCGACGAGCGGCAGCCAGTCGCGGTCGAAGTTCTCCTGGATGTACGTGACCGGGCGCATCTGGTTGTGCGTGAACTTCGCCTCCCAGCAGGTGATGAAGGCGTCGGCCATCGCGATCCCGACGCGCGCATAGGCCTCGGCCGCCACCAAGAGGGACAGGTCGTCCTCGACGCAGAACTGGCTCACGATGTTCACCCAGTGGCCGGGCGGCGTGCTCGTGGCACCGGGGTCGTCCGCCCAGAAGAGCGCGATCGCCTTCTGCTCGGCCGTCAGGTTGTTGACCGCGTCGTAGACCTCGCGCTCCTCGATGTAGAGCTGCGAGCCGGGAACCGTGGAGTACGG
>JAKLKT010000720.1 GCA_023150495.1 Planctomycetota bacterium | reverse complement strand
CGCGTCGGCCTTGAAGTACTCCGCGGCGAGCTTCTCGGCATCGGGCGCCGCGAGGAGGAGCACGAGCGCCGCGGCGACCACGTCTACCCCGCAGGTGCGGCACGCGTGCCGCACCGCTCGCGCGTAACCTGTTGCAGCCCAGCGGCTTCCATCGTCATCTTCGGGAAAAGATCACTTACAACCGGTACTTCTCGATGAGCTTCCGGAGCGTCGTCCGGTGGATGCCGAGGAGGCGGGAGGCGTGCACCTGGTTGCCCCCGACGAGGCCGAGGACGTGCGCCACGGCCGCGCGTTCGAAGGCGTCGTGCACCGCCTCGTACTTCGTGCCCTCCGGCGCCGCGTCCGCGAGGTGCACGACGACCCGCCGGACCTCGTCCGGAGCCGGCAGCGGCCCCTCGCCCACGGATTGCGGCAGGTGGTCGGGGAGGATCACGCCGCCGCGCGCGGTGACGGTCGCGGCCTCGACCGCGTTCCGCAGCTCGCGCACGTTCCCCGGCCACGAGTGCCGGCCGAGCGCGGCCATCGCCTCCTCGCTCATCGCCCCCGGATACGCGAGGTCCTCGAGGAAGTGCGCGACGAGCAGCGGGACGTCCTCGCGCCGCTCGCGGAGCGGCGGCAGCCGGACCTCGGTGACGGCGAGCCGGTAGAAGAGGTCCTCGCGGAACGTGCCCTCGGAAACCGCCCGCCGCAGGTCGCGGTGCGTCGCCGCGACCACGCGCACGTCCACGCGCTGCCGCTCCCCCCCGCCCACCCGGACGAACTCCCCCTCGCCGAGGAAGCGCAGCAGCTTCGCCTGCGCCGCCGGCGAGAGCTCCCCGATCTCGTCGAGGAAGAGCGTGCCCTTGTCGGCCAGCTCGACCCGGCCGCGCTTCCTCTCGACCGCGCCCGTGAACGCGCCCCGCTCGTGCCCGTAGAGCTCGCTGTCGAGGAGCGTCTCCGGCAGGGCGCCGCAGTCGATCGGCTCGAACGGCCCCGCCGCCCGCCGCGACGCGGCGTGGATCGTGCGCGCGACGAGCTCCTTGCCGGTGCCCGACTCGCCGAGCACGAGCACCGGCGCGTCGGCCATCGCGACGGTCGCGATCTGCTTGAACACCTCCTGCATGACGCGCGTCGCGCCCTTGAGCGGCGACGCTCCCTTCGAGAGCTGCCCGCGCAGCCGCGCCACCTCGCGCTCGAGGGCGGTCCGCTTGACCGCGCGATCCACGAGCGCGGGCACCTCCTCCGCGCGCAGCGGTTTCACGAGGTAGTCGTACGCGCCGCGCCGGAGCGCCTCGACGGCGTTCTCGACGGTCCCGTGCGCGGTGATCACGACGACGGGTTTTCCCTCGAGCCGCGAGAGCGCCTCGAGCCCGTTCATGCCGGGGAGCCCGATGTCGAGGAAGACGAGATCCTTCCCCGCGGCGAGCGGCAGGCCCTGCTCCGCCGTCGGCGCGGTCTCCGCCTCGTGGCCCGCCTGCTCGAGCGCCTTCTTGAGCGCCCAGCAGACGTGCGGCTCGTCGTCGATGATGAGGACGCGCGCCATGAGCCTCAGAGTGTATGCGGAGGTTGAGGGGGCGGGGGGGAGAAGGAGGGACTCATCCCGGGAACGTGAGCGAGAACGTCGTGCCCGCCTTCCCGGTCCGGAAGTCGAGCCGCGCGCCGTGCTCCTCGGCCACCTGCGCGACCACGGCGAGGCCGAGGCCGA
>JAKLKT010000719.1 GCA_023150495.1 Planctomycetota bacterium | reverse complement strand
GGCGGCCGCGGGCTTCCCCGCCGCCCCATCCAGCCCCACCTCCCCCAGCGCCTCCGCGGCGCGGCCGGGCGGGAGCCCCCGCAGCCGGGCATGGAAGCGCAGCGTCTCGAGCGGCGTGAGGCTCGGCGCGAACGCGGGCTGTTGCGGGAGGAAGGCGAGGCGCGCGCGGGCGCCGAGCGGGTCCAGAGCCGCCTCGACGCCGGCGATCGCCACACGGCCGCCGTCGGGGCGAAGCAGGCCGGCCACGCAGCGGAGGACCGTCGTCTTGCCGCTTCCGTTCGGGCCCATGAGCGCCACGGCCTCGCCTTCCGCGACCGAGAACGAGACGTCGTCCGCGGCGCGCACGTCCCCGTACGACTTGACGAGGCGATCGACGCCGATCGCGACCGTCATGCGCGCGACCTCCGGTAGAGCCAGAGGGCGGCGAGGCAGACCCCGATCGACGCCGCGACGACGGACGCCGAGCCCTGGCGCTCGCGGGAGGCGGCGAGCGCGACGCCGCTCACGGGCTTCTGGAAGGGCGCGCGGTCGCGCTCGTCGCTCGTCGGGACGAGCGGGAAGCTCCTCTCCGCGGCGGAGAGCGCGTCGGCGACCGCGCTGTTCAGGTAGAGGCGGAGGAGCGGCCGGCTCCCGATCAGGTACTCGAAGGCGTCCTGCAGCCGGTGCTCCACGTCGCCCACCCCGTCGCCGTCGACGTCGTAGCCGCGGTACTCGGAGTAGTAGTTTCCGACCCCGCCCGGCGTCCAGTCCGCGTCGGCGCGGCCGACGGTCAGGAGCGTGGACAGGTTGCCCACGAAGTCGTTCCGCGTGAACCGGTTCTCGAGCGAGCTCGCGAAGAGCATCACGGCCACGTCGTTCCATGCGACGAGGTTCCCGCGCAGCAGGTTGCCGTGGGAGTTGTCGAGGAACAGGCCCCGCGTGTTGTTGACGAAGGCGTTCCCCTCGGCCACCGAGTTGCGGCAGTCCTTGAGCAGGAGCCCGAAGGCGTTCACGCCGCGGCGGTTGCCGACCATGCGGTTGCCGCGAAACGTCACGCCCTCCGTGTACATGATCGCCGCGCCGCCCATGCTGTCGCGGAAGACGTTCCCCTCGAACGAATTCGCGTTGCAGAACATGTAGTGGATGCCGTAGCGGAGCTCGAAGAAGTCGTTCCCCTCCACGCGGTTGTCGTCGGCGTGGTCGAAGTACACGCCGTCCCGCACGAAGCTGACCGCGTTGCCGCGGATGACGTTCCGGTTGGAGTCGAACAGGTTGATCCCGGCCCCCCGGACCCCCACCTCATCCTCCGGCCGGCCCCGGATGACGTTGCCCTCGACGACCGCGCCCGAGCACTCGCGCAGGTAGACGCCGAAGAGGTTGTCCACGATCCGGTTCCCGAGGATGCGCGCGCGATCCCCGCGCACCTTGATCCCCGAGGCGCTCGTGATCATGGGCCTTCCCGAGCCGGCGATCTCGAGGCCGCTGATCCCGACGTCCGGCGCGCGCACGAGGATCACGTCGCCCTCGTACCCGCCGAAGATGCGCGGCCATCCCTCGCCGACGAGCTTCACCGGCATCTCGAGCACGAGCCGCTCCTCGTAGACGCCCGCCGCCACTACGATGGTGTCGCCCGGCGCCGCGGCCGCGACCGCCGCGCCGATCGTCGCGTGGCCCCCGGGGCCGACGCGGTGCGTGTCCGCGAGGGC
>JAKLKT010000718.1 GCA_023150495.1 Planctomycetota bacterium | reverse complement strand
GAGCTCGGCGTAGCGCTCCGGGTGCGCGAGCACCGCCCCGACGCCGCGCCACGCGAGCGCGTGCCCGATGCGGCGCACGCCGGCGACCGGCCGGTCCAGCGGGAACTCGACGAGCACGTGCGGCCGGCCGTCGTGGTCGAAGGTGCAGAGCTCCTCGCCGCCCTCGAGCGCGCGCACGAAGCGCTCGCCGCAGCAGTACTCCGCGCCCGCGACGACCTCGAGCGTCACCCGCGCCGCCGCGAGCAGCTCGGCGACCCGGCCGGCCATCGCGAGGAGCTCCCCGGCGGCGAAGTCGTTGCCGTACCGGAACTGGTGCGGCGTCAGGTGCACGCGGCGGACGCCGAGCGCCGCGAGCCCCCGCGCCATCTCCACGGTCTCGACCGCGCCGCGGCTGCCGTCGTCGGCGCCCGGCGCGAGGTGGGTGTGGAAGTCGACGGCGAGATCCAGGGCTTCAGTCCTGCGCCACCGCGATCGCGGCGAGCGCCGTGGAGGTCACGCTCGTGGCCCAGGGAAGGAGGAGGCTCAGGGTGCGGCTCCAGTTCGCGAGCCCGCGCGGGCCCACGTGGACCACGTCGCCCGGCTTCAGGAGGATGTGCGCGCCGAAGCGGCTCACGTCCCCCTCGGTGAGCGTGAAGGAGCGCGGCTCCTGCCAGCTCCCGCGGAAGATGACGATCTCGTCCCTCTTCGCGTGCAGGCGGTCGAGCCCCTCGGCCTCGGCGAGCGCCGCGACGACGGTCAGCGGCCGGTAGGGCGAGATCGGAACCCGCCCCGGCTGCCGCACCTCGCCGAGCACGTAGACCTCCTGCCGGATCTCCGGGGGCACGAAGACGACGTCGCCGTCGCGCAGGACGACGTTTCGCCGCGTGTCGCCACGGAGCAGCATGTCGCCGAGGCTCACGGGGAGGAGCCGCTCCTTCCTGAGGACGTAGGCGCGCTCGAGGTCCGCGCCGTCGCGCACCCCCTCGGCGAGGGCGACGGCCTCGAGGAGCGTCGTCGAGCCGTCCACCGGGAAGGTCCCCGGCTTCTCCACGCCGCCGAGCACGAGGAACTTCTGCGAGCGGTACCGGAGCACGCGCACCGACACGAGCGGCGCGTCCTGGAACCGCTGGAAGCGCTCGCTCAGGTCCTTCTGCACCTCCACCGGCGTGAGGCCCGCGACGGGGACCGCGCCGACGAGCGGCAGGTAGACGCGCCCGTCCCTCATCACCTCGTAGCCGAACGCGTCCGCGTCCGCGCGCGTGAGGTCGCCGCCGAAGTCCGCCATCCCGGGAACGCGCACGTCGAGCACGTCCTTCGCGCCGATCCGGTACTCCTCGAGGCCCTCGGGCAGCGGGGCGGCCTTCACGTCATCGCCGAGGCCCTTGTCGATCACGGAAGGGGTCTTCCCCTCCTCGATGAGCGCGAGCACGTCCGGCGAGGCCTCCCGCGGCGGCGGCGACGCGCACGCGGGAGGAAGGAGGAGGAGCGCGAGGAGGAGGTGACGGCTCACCACGGCGCCTCCTCGTGCGCGGGGGGCCTCGCGCGCCACGGCTGGAGCGCGGGGATGACGCGGATGCCCATGTCCACGGCCCCCGGAGCCCCCCCGTTCCGCCCCGCGAGGGGCTTCCGCAGGCTGCCGTTGCCGGAGGTCGCGTGAACGCGCCTGCGCCTCGGTGCCGGCGCGTCGAATTGCACGACGTCGATCCC
>JAKLKT010000717.1 GCA_023150495.1 Planctomycetota bacterium | reverse complement strand
GCATGGAGGCGGCGTTCTCCGCCCTGCCGCTCGACCTCGGCGAGTACCGCGGGGAGCGGCGCGACTGGGACGAGCGCACCGTGAAGGCGTCGGGTGCCGACGCCTACGGCTCCGTCTGCTACGTCGACACCCTTGGCCGGATCTACGAGGTCTTCGTCGGCGGGGCGCTCCGCAACGACGAGAACTTCCACGCCCCCAACGTGTGCATGCCGACGGCCGGCTGGGAGACGCTCGCCGCGGCCGAGCAGCGGCACCCCCTGGGCAGCCAGGCCAGCCCCGCCATGCAGCGACTCCTCCTCCAGCGCGGCGAGGAGCGGATGCTCGTCTACTACTGGTTCCAGGCAGGCGACCATCTCGCCGGGAACGAGTGGGACGTGCGCATCCGCCGGCTGGTCGACCTGCTGGGCGGACGCGACCTGCCCCCGACCCTCATCATCTCCGTCTACGTTTCCGTCGAGGACGACGTGCCCGCCGCCGACAGCGCGGCGAAGCGCTTCCTCGATGCGCTTGCCCCCTACCTTCGCGCGGCAACCTCTTCCGGAGGCATCCATGGCTAGAAAGCGCCTGCGTTCCCGCACCCTCATCGTGACTGCCATCGTGTTCCTGCTCCTCGCGGGGATGGTGGCCGCCTTCGACTGGGTCTACGAGCGCGGGCTCAAGCGCGAGGGGCTGTACGAGCGGGCGCGTCGCGCCTGCGCCGAGGGCCGGCACGACGAGGCGCTCGCGCTCGCACGCGAGACGCTCGTCAGCGAGCCGGGCCGCGACGGCGCGCGGGAAGTGATCCTCGAGTCGCTCGCCGCCTCGGGGCGCACCGAGGAGGCGAAGGCCGAGGCCCGCCGGTACCTCGAGGAGAACCCGGACCGCACCTACGCCGCCGTGCGCCTCTGCCAGCTGGCCATGCGCTCCGGCGACGGCGAGGAGGCCGAGCGCCTTGCGCGCACCTTCGTCGACAGCGAGCCCGCGTACGCCTACCACGTGCTCGCCGTGGTGCGCGACTTCCGCGGCCTCACGCGCCGCGACGTGCAGCATCGCCTCGACGCGGCCTCGCTGATGCGCAGCTTCGCGTCGGTGGCGGACAGCGACGCGAGCCGGGCCGACGCGATCATCTTCTCCGCGGAGGTGGGCCGCGAGGTCGGGCCGCTGCTCCCGCATGCGGAGCTCGTCGCGCAGCGCACGGAGGCGGACCTCAAGGATGCCGCCGCCGCGGTCTCCGCCGCCGTCCAGTCGAACAAGGGCTACCCCTACGAGATCGCCATGGGGCGCATCCGCATCCTCGCGTCGGATCCCGAGGAGGCCGCGCTCGGCGCGAAGATGCTCCGCGGCCGCGCGACCGGGACGCTCAAGCAGGACGTCGCGGTCCAGGCGCTGGCGAGGTACCACATCGCCCGCGGCGAGTGGAGCGAGGCGTCCGATCTCGCGCGCACGATCGAGGATCCCTACCTCTGGCTGCGCGTCTGCTGGCTGATCCGCGGGAGCGACCAGCCGGACAAGGCGGCCGCGCTCCTCGACGGCGGCCCGTTCGCGGCGACGCCCGACGCCGTGACGCTCCGCGGGGAGCTCCTCGTCCGCTCCGGTGATCCGGCGCGGAGGGAGGAGGCCATCAAGTCGCTCGGCGCGATCGTCGAGAGCCCCGACTCGCCGCCCGAGGCCGTGGTGCGGGCGCTCATCGTGCTGGCGTCCGGCGCCGGCGC
>JAKLKT010000021.1 GCA_023150495.1 Planctomycetota bacterium | reverse complement strand
CGTCGTGCGCTCGCCCGGGATCGCCACGCGCCCCCCGACCCCCCGCTCTTCCCTCGCCACGACGAGGGGCCCCACGCCGTAGCCCGCGGCCCCGCCGGCGCGCAGGAGCGCGCAGTCGCGCCTCAGCCGGCCGTATGCCGCGACCGACACCTTCACGACGTCGAGCTCGCCCCGCTCCGCGCGCCGGTTCAGCGCCTCCACGTCGTCGAGCAGCACGTCGAAGCCACCCTCCTCGATCAGATGGTGGAACGCGAACGTGTCGTTCGGGCAGGGGGAGATTCCGAGCTTCAACTTCATGCGATCGGGTGGGGGCCGGGGGAGGGGGAAGCCTCGATCCACGCGAGCACCGCGTCCTGCGCCTTTGCCGCCGCCTCGCGCACGCGCCAGAGGCCCCGGTCGCGGTCGCCGACCGTGTTCGACACCGCGCGCACCTCGCCGACGGGCACGTTCATCCGGAGGCACGCGTGAACGACCGCCGCGCCCTCCATCGACTCGATCGCGGCGCCCGTGCGCGCGGCGATCTCCCGCGCCGCCGCGTCCGTGCCGGTGCACGTCGTCCGCGTCGCGAACCCGAGTTTCCGCGGAATCGGGAAAACGCCCAAGGGCAGCCGGTTGAAGAGCGGCGGCTCCCGCTCGATCACCGGGAACCCGAGCCGCGCCATGTCGAGGAACCCGTCCGGCGAGTCCGCACCCAGGTCCGCGTAGGTCTCGGTCTGCGCGCAGGCGACGTCGAGCAGGTCGAGCGCGCCCGGGTACGCGCCGCCGATCCCGCAGCAAATGACCGCCTCCGCGCGCTCCCGCGCGAGGAAGAGAGTCACCGCGTGCGCCGCGTTCACGGGCCCGACGCCCGTCCGCAGGAGCGCCACCTCGCGGCCGGCCACCCTCCCCCGGGCCCCTCCCAATCTCCCCACGAGACGGTCCCCCTCGGCGGGTGTCGCGAAACAGACCAGCAGCACGCGATGAGCGTAGCCGCTTCCCGGGCCGGGCGCAAAGGCGGGCGAGACAGGGGGTCGAGGAACGGGCTAGACGTTGCCGATCCCAAGGATACCCGTTTCCTTGAGGAGGGCCCGATGAGAGCAATCGCCGTTGCCGCCCTATTTGCGCTCGCCGGCTGCGCCGGCGCGGAGCTCGCGTTCAGCGCCGATGCGCGCCAGGAGCTCGTCCAGAACTTCGAGCTGTCGGTCGACGCGCAGCACATGATCACGGAGTACGCGTTCGCCGCGTCGCGCGGCGACCTCGACATCTCCGGCGCCGTCTACACGCCGCCGGTCGGCAGCACGCCCGGGTCGCTCACGATCACGGGCGGCACGTTCCCGTTCGGCACCGGCGATCTCACGATCGTCTTCACCGCGATGGGCGACGGTTCGTACGTCGACCCGTACGTGACCGACCTCACGACGGCGACGAACGTCACCGTCGTCGCGGACGTCGCCTTCTCGGGGATCAGCAACATCGGCGAGGCGATCTCGGCGTCCGCCGACTTCACCGCGTCGACCGTCAACAACGGGATCAACGACGTGCAGGCGACGGTCGACGGCGTGTTCGGCGTGGACCACGGCGAGTACGGCTTCGACTTCACGGCGACGGACGTCCAGTTCGCGCTCGACATCGCGGCCGAGCGGGTCACGAACGTCCTCGGCAACGTGAACGGCACGGTCGAGATCCCGGACTTCTTCTACGACGCCGACTTCACGGTGCAGGGCCTCGGCACGACGCTCGACATCGACATCGACGCGGTCGTGACGTCGATCTCCTACACGCTCGGCCTCGCCGAGCTGCAGGGCGGCTAACGGCCCCGGAAAGGGGGGGGCGCGGGGGACCCGCGCCTGCCCTCTTGCGCCGCCCGCGGACTTGAGCGATCATTCAAGTCCGACATGGCGGAGCCGGACACCCGGACGAGGATCCTCGAGGCCGCGCGGCGGCTCTTCCACGAGCAGGGCTACGGCGCCACCGGCGTCGCGACGATCCTCCGCGAGGCGGGCGTCCATCCGGGCAGCCTCTACCACTTCTTCAAGAGCAAGGAGGAGCTCCTCGCGGCGCTCCTCGAGCACTACCCCGCGCTGTTCGCGCCGATCGTCGCGGGCCCGATCGAGGCGGCGACGAGGGACCCGGTCGCGCGGGTGTTCGCGCTCCTCGCCTTCTACAGGAAGGGACTCGAGGAGAGCGGCTGCCGCCTCGGCTGCCCCATCGGGAACCTCGCGCTCGAGGTGAGCGACAACCACCCCGAGGTCCGCCCGCTCCTCGAGCGGAACTTCGCGATGTGGAGCGGGACCGTGTCGGGCTGGCTCGCCTCCGCGCGGCTGCGTCCGGGCACGGACCTCGATCGGCTCGCGCGGTTCGTGCTCGCAGTCATGGAGGGCGCGGTGATGCAGGCGCGCGGCGCCGGCTCGCTCGCCCCCTTCGACGCCGCGGTCGCGGAGCTGCGGCGGCATTTCGACCTCCTGCAGGGAAAGGCGGGCGCCGCGCGCGCCCGGAAACGAAAGCGATGAGAACCGTGCTCGTCTCCTCCATGATCCTCGTCTCGCTGGCCGCGGGCGGCGGCGACGACGATCCCGTCCTCGTGCACGAGGCGGTGCTCGACGCTCCGCCGCAGGAGGTCTGGAAGGTGTTCTCCACGGCGGAGGGGTGGAAGGCCCTGGGCGTCGCGCAGGCGGAAGTCGACTTCCGCGTCGGCGGGAAGATCCTCACCCACTACGACCCGAGGGGCCGGCTCGGCGACGAGAAGACGATCGAGAACACGATCCTCGCCTTCGAGCCGGAGCGGATGCTCGCCTTCAAGGCGACGAGGGCTCCGGCGGGGTTCCCGTTCCCGAGGGACGCGCTCGACCGGATGTGGAGCGTCCTCGCGCTCACGGACCTGGGCGACGGGCGCACGCGGATCTCGCTCCGCGGCCACGGCTACGGGAGCGACGAGGCGTCGCGGAAGATGCGCGCCTTCTTCGCGCAGGGGAACGCGTGGACGCTCGCCCGGCTCGGGGAGCGGTTCCCGAGGCGCGAGGCCGACGCGCGCCTCGCGCCGATCGAGGTCTCGGTGCGCGTGCCGGCCTCGCCCGCGGACGTCTTCCGCTCGTGGACGACCGCGGAGGGCATCCGCGCCTTCCTCGGCGTGGAGGCGCGCGTGCGGCTCGAACCGGGGGGGCCCTTCGAGCTCGAGTTCGACCCGTCCGCGGCGGCGGGGCGGCGTGGCTCCGAGGGATGCACGGTGCTGTCGTGGCTCGACGGCCGCATGCTCTCGTTCACGTGGAACGCGCCGCCCGAGTTCGCGCACTGCCGCGAGCGGCGGACGGTGGTCGTCGTCGAGGTGGAGGCGGAGGGGCTCCGGGGAACCCGGGTCCGCCTCACGCACCATGGCTTCGCCGAGGGGGCCCTGAAGGAGCCGGACCATGCGGAGGAGTGGCGGCAGGTGCGCGACTACTTCGTGAAGGCGTGGCCCGGCGTGCTCGACGCGCTCCGGAAGCACGCCGGAGGCGGATAGCTACGCCTTGATCGCGATCGACTCGAGCGCCTTCCGGATCGCCGGGGGCGGGACCACGGGCTTCCACGTGCTCATGTCCACGACCGCCTTCGTGATGTCGGCGTGGCAGTGCACGGCGCCGGTCCCGCGGTGGACGATCTCGTAGCGGAAGACGACGGAGGTCCTCCCGAACTTCTTCACGCCGACGCGGATCTCCATCGGGTCGCCGAAGGTGACGGGCTTCCGGAAGTCGCACTCGATGTGGACGGCCGGGAACCCGATCTTGTCCGTTCCCGTGATGAGGTGGTACGCGCGCCCGACGCCCCTCTCCCACCACTCCTCGAAGGCGACGTGGAAGGCATTGAAGAAGCGCGGATAGTAGAAGATCCCCGCGTTGTCGACGTCGGCGAACCGGACCGCGTAGGGCGTGACGAACATGGCCCGCATGGTACCCGCCCTGCCCGCCGGACCCTCCGGCGAAGGCGGAAGCGCCGCATGAGCGATCGGGCTTGCCCGCCGTGGCCTTGGCGAAGGCGGCCCCGGGGCCCCCCCGGAATACGCTCTAGGGGATGCTCGTCGATCCTTCCGGCCTCGACGCGAAGGTCCTCTACAAGCTGATGATCTCGATCATCGTGCCGCGGCCGATCGCCTGGACCTCGACGATCAGCGCCGACGGCGTCCTCAATGCTGCGCCCTTCTCCTACTTCCAGGCGCTCTCGAGCAAGCCTCCCATGGTCATGATCTCCGTGGGCCGGCGCCGCGGCGGCGCGGCGAAGGACACCCGCAGCAACATCGAGGCGACGCGCGAGTTCGTCGTGAACCTCGTGAGCGAGGGCTCGGGCGTCCGCATGGTGCGGACATCGGTCGACTACCCGCCCGAGGTGAGCGAGTTCGCGGAGGCGGGGCTCACGCCGGTGCCGAGCGAGAAGGTGAGGCCGCCGCGGATCGCCGAGAGCGCGGTCGCGCTCGAGTGCCGCCTCGACCGGGTGCTCGAGGTGGGCACGAGCGGCATCTGCATCGGGGAGATCGTCGCGATCCACCTGCGCGACGACGTGCTCGCGGCCGACGGCACCGTCGACCCTTGGAAGCTGCGCCCGCTCGGCCGGCTCGGCGGCGCCGCGTACGCGCCGCTGCGGGAGGTCGTGGAGATCACGACGGACGGCGGCGCCCGCACGGCCGAGAGCGATCTGCTCGACCTGTGGCGCGACCTGCGCCGGTCCACGGTCTCGCTCGCGCGCCGCCTCAGGCCCGATCAGCTCGCGCAGCGGTCGGGCGACGGCCCCTTCGTCGGCTCGCTCCTCCTCCACCTCGCGCAGGCGACCGCGCGCCTCGCCGGCGGCGCGGCCGAGGACCGTCCCTGGGACCCGCGCTGGACCCCGGATCGGGTCCGCGAGGAACTCGAGCGCACCGGCCGGGAGTTCGAGGAGGCCGCCCGCGTATTCACACCGGACGCGCGCGGGAAGCTCCGCATCGCGATCCGCCACGAGGCGTGGCACCAGGGACAGCTCGCCACCGCCCTGCGCCTGCACTTCGCGCCCGGCGAGGTGTGGGGGATGTGAGGGCGGCCGCCCCGCCGGGGCAGCGCTAGAGGTCGATCCGCTCGTCGATGAGCATGTTGGGGATGCCGTCCTCGATCACGTACAGGCACTTGCCGTCCTCGCGGACGAGCGCCTCCTCGACCGGCTTGCCCACGGCATCGCCCTGGTGGTTCTTCACGCCCCCGCCCTTGATCCGCACGTTGAGGGCCGCGAGAAGCTCCGGGTTCGCGGGCTTCACGGGCTGGTGGGACTCCGGGCATACGAGGATCTCGAGGAGCTCCGGGTCGATCGGCATGACCGGAAGAGCATACACTAGTCCTTGTCCGGACGCCTCCCTGGGCCCCCCGGGCCCCGGCAGGCGCGGGAACGGAGGCCCACGATGCGCGCGCTGATCCTTCTCCTCCCGCTCGCGGTCGCGTTCGCCGGCGACCCCTCGCCGCTCGGGGAGGCGGTCGGACAGTGGGCGAGCGATTCCGCCGAGGAGCGCGACGCCGCCTCGCGGTTCGTCGGGATCCACATCCGGCGCGAGCTGGCGCCGGTCGTCGAGGCGCTGCAGGCGAGCGACCCCGAGGTGCGCCGGCGCGCGCGGGCGGCGATCGAGTCCCTCCTGCCCCCCCGGCCCCCCGAACCTCCCGTGGAAGAGGAGCCCGTCGGGGCCGGGCAGGTCATCGTGATCAACAACGCGGGCGGCGGCCAGCTGCAGGCCCGCGTGATGCTCCGGAACGCGAAGGGGCGGATCATCCTCCAGGACGCGGGCGAGACGGAGCAGCTCAAGGCGAAGGGGATCTCGGGCGCGCCGGTCGACGATCCGGTCATGCGCGAGCAGCTCGGCCTCGCGGAGGGCCGCGGCTTCGCGGTGGTCGCCGTGGATCCCGGGAGCGACGCCGAGCGCCTCGGCATCCGGACGAACGACGTGCTGCTGTCGATCGACGGGCGGCCCGTCCGGCAGCCGGCCGAGGTGGTGACAGCCCTCGCGGCGCGCGCACCCGCGATCACGCTCCTCCGCCGCGGCAAGCTGACGACGCTCGGGCAGAAGGAAGGGGTGGGGGCTGCGGGGGGCAAACCGGGGGAGGGGAAGTGATCTTTTCCCGCGTGGTTACGATGCGGGGATGCGGAAGAGCTGCCCCCTCCTCCTCGCGCTCGCGATTGCCGCGGGCGCCGAACAGCCCGTCTTCGAAGGCCTCGGGAAGCACCACCGCGCCGTCGCGACGTCGTCGGCCGAGGCGCAGCGGTACTTCGACCAGGCGCTGACCTGGACCTTCGCCTTCAACCACGACGAGGCGATCCGGTCGTTCGAGGCCGCCGCGTCGAAGGACCCCGCGTGCGCGATGGCGTACTGGGGGATCGCCCTGAACCACGGCCCCCACATCAACAACACGGTCGTGCCGCCCGAGCGCGCGAAGGCCGCGTGGGAGGCGGTCCGGAAGGCGCTCGCGGCGAAGTCGGAGGGCGTCGACCGCGCGCTGATCGAGGCGCTCGCGAAGCGCTACGCGGACCCGCCGCCCGCGGACCGGAGGCCGCTCGACGAGGCGTACGCGGCGGCGATGGGGGAGGTATACGCGAAGCACGGCGACGATGTCGACGTCGCGACGCTCTACGCGGAGTCGCTCATGGACCTCCAGCCGTGGGACCTCTGGACGAGGGACGGCAAGCCGAAGGGGAGGACGGAGGAGATCATGGCCGTCCTCGAGAAGGTGCTCGCGAAACAGCCCGACCATCCCGGGGCGACGCATCTCTACATCCACGTCATGGAGAACTCGCCCTTCCCGGAGAAGGCCAGCGCCGCGGCCGACGTGCTCCGCACGCTCGTTCCCGCGTCGGGGCATCTCGTCCACATGCCGGCCCACATCGACGTGCAGACGGGCCGCTGGGCGAAGGCGGCCGAGGCGAACGAGAAGGCGATCGCGGCCGACCGCGCGTACCGCGCGATCTCGCCGCGCCAGGGCTTCTACTCCGTCTACATGGCGCACAACCACCAGTTCCTCTCGTGGGTCGCGATGATGCAGGGGAGGAGCGAGAAGGCGATCAAGGAGGCGCGTGCGATGGTCGCGGGCGTGCCCGCGGAGTTCGTCGAGAAGGACCCGGCGGCCGTGGACGGCTACCTGCCGATCGCGTACGAGGCGCTGATCCGCTTCGGGAAGTGGGACGAGATGCTCAAGGAGGCGCAGCCCTCGCCGAAGCTCCCGATCCTCACCGCGTTCTGGCACTTCTGCCGCGGGCTCGCCTTCGCGGCGAAAGGCGAGATCGAGGACGCGCAGGCGGAGCAGGCGAGGCTCCGCGACCTGACGGCGAGGATCGCGCCCGAGGTGGTCATGGCGATCAACCCGGCGCGGAACGTGCTCGCGATCGCGGACCGCGTGCTCACCGCCGAGATCGCGCTCGCGCGCGGGGACCTGGATGCCGCGGCGAGCGAGCTTCGCGAGGCCGTGAAGCTCGAGGATCAGCTGACCTACATGGAGCCGCCGGACTGGCTGCTGCCGACGCGCCACACGCTCGGAGCAGTGCTCGTCAAGGCGAAGAAGTTCGAGGAGGCGGAGAAGGTCTACCGCGAGGACCTCGCGGCGTGGCCCGAGAACGGCTGGTCGCTCTGGGGCCTCGCGGAGTGCCTCCGCGCGCTCGGCAAGGAGGAGGAGGCCGACGCGGTGCAGCAGCGCTTCGCGGCCGTGTGGCATGAGGCGGACACGAAGCTCACCTCGACCTGCCTCTGCGTCAATTGATAGTGGTACGGAGCCAGGCACAAACCCACTAACAACAGCCTCCGACGCGGGGCAGCGTGCGCGGACCGCACCGGACAATCGTTCGATTACTAGCGGTACGGAGCCAGGCACCGTACCGCTAACAACTCAGAAAACCTGCACGACCTCCTTCACCCACGGCAGCTTCTCGCGGAGGAAGTTCTCGATCCCCATCTTGAGGGTTGCCGTGGAGGAGGGGCAGCCGCCGCATGCGCCGACGAAGCGGAGCTGGATGGTGCCGTCCTCGCGGTCGCAGTCGATCAGCTCGCAGTCGCCCCCGTCGCCCTGGAGGTAGGGCCGGATCTCGTCGATCAGGGTCTGGACTTCGGCGGTGGTGGCGTCGCTCATGACCGCGCCATTCTACCTCTCCCCCGCGCCCCCTCTCTATGATGCCCGCTGTGTTCCCCCGTTCCGCGGGTCTCCTCCTCCACGTGGGCTCCCTCCCGGGCGGTCGGCTCGGCCCGGACGCCTACCGATTCGTCGACTTCCTCGCGGCGGCCGGCCAGCGCTGGTGGCAGGTGCTCCCGGTCGGCCCGCCTGGCGCCGGCGGCTCGCCCTACGCGGCGCTGTCGGCGTTCGCGGGGGACGAGCGGCTCGTCGACCGCGAGGGCCCGCCGCTCGACGCGCCGTGGGTCGAGGAGTACGCGACCTTCCGCGCGCTCCACGACATGCACCGGGCGCCGTGGCCGCACTGGTCGCGCCGGGTGAGGGCGCCGCGCGAGGCCGTTCTCCGCTACGCGCGGCTCCAGGGCGCCTTCGACGAGGAATGGCGCGCGCTCAAGCGGTATGCGAACGGGCGCGGCATCGGCCTCATCGGCGACCTGCCCATCTTCGTCGCGCACGACAGCGCGGACGTGTGGGCGCACCGGGACCTCTTCAAGCTGGACCGGCGGGGGCAGCCGCGGGTCGTCGCGGGCGTGCCGCCCGACTACTTCAGCAGGGACGGGCAGCGGTGGGGGAACCCGCACTACCGCTGGGAGCGGCGCGCCGTGTTCGGCTGGTGGGTCGCGCGGCTGAAGCGCGCGTTCGAGCTCTTCGACGCGGTCCGCCTCGACCACTTCCTGGGGTTCCTCCGCGCGTGGGAGATCCCGGCAAGGGAGCGCACCGGGCGGCGCGGGCGATGGGCAGGGGGTCCGGGGGCGCGGCTCTTCGCGGCCGTCCGGAAGGCGCTCGGCCCGCTGCCGCTGATCGCCGAGGATCTCGGGCTCCTCACGCCCGAGGCCGCGGCGCTGCGCGACGGGCTCGGCCTCCCGGGGATGCGCATCCTCCAGTTCTCCTTCGGCGGGAACCCCGAGGACCGGCCGCACTACTTCCCTCGCAACTCGGTCGTCTACACCGGCACGCACGACAACGACACGGTGAAGGGCTGGCTCCACGCGGGCGGGGCCGACCCGGAGCGCGCGCGTCGCTACGCCGGGTGCCGGCGGAGCGACTTCCACTGGGGCATGATCCGCGTGGCGCACCGCTCGCCTTCGGACCTCGCGATCGTCCCCGTGCAGGACCTGCTCGGCCTCGGGAGCGACGCGCGGATGAACCGCCCCGGCACGGTCCGGGGCAACTGGCGCTGGCGGCTCGACTGCCGCGAGCTGACCCCCTCCCTCGCCTGCCGCCTCCGCGAACTTACGGAAGCGACGGACCGGATCTTTTCCGGGGGTGGGCGTGTGTAAGGGGTTCGGTGGCAAGGGCTTGCGGCGGGTGAGTGCGGCATGCGTGCCGCATCGCGCCGTCGTAACTTCGCGGGGCAATCGTGGCCGGCGGGGCTGAAGGCGCGCGTGCAGCCGAGCGCGTGCCGCGCATCGTCTTCCTCCCGGACCGGCCGGTCGACCGCGACGGGGATCTCTTCCGCCGCCTCGTCGCGGCCCTCGGCCTCACGGACTTCGAGATCGACGGCGATCGCACGAAGGCCGACTTCGTCGCGTACGTCGGCCGCGAGCGGGCGTCGCGTGACCTCGGCCGCCGCGTGAAGACCGGCCTCGTCGAGGGCAATCTGTACGTCCTGCCGTCGACCGCGCCGGAGGAGCGCCGCCACTTCTACGAGGGCCAGTGGCGGAGCTTCGCCGCGCGCGTGCTCGGACGCGACCTCGCCGTTCGCGACGAGTACAAGGGGATGGCGCCCGAGGAGATCAGGGCGGCGCTCGACGCGAAGCGCTTCCCGTTCGCCGTCTGCGTCGCGAACATCGAGTACGACTTCAACCTCGGCACGATCATCCGCAACGCGAACGCCTTCCTCGCCCGCGAGGTCGTGATCTGCGGCCGCCGCAAGATGGACCTCCGCGGCGCGATGGGCTCGCACGTCTACGAGAACGTCGTCCACGTCCGCGACGCCGAGGAGCTCGGCGCGCACGCGAGGGAGCGCGGCTATGCGATGGTCTGCTTCGAGGAGGCGCCCGGCGCCGTGCCGCTCGCGGAGTTCCAGTGGCCCCCGGACCCCCTCATGATCTTCGGCCAGGAGGGCCCCGGCATCCCGGCCGAGGTGCGCGCGCTCGCGGACGCGACGGTCTTCATCCCGCTCTTCGGCTCGATGCGCTCGATCAACGTCGGCGTCGCGGCCGGCATCGCGATCTACGACTGGCACGCGCGTCACTCGAGCAGCTCCGGCACCTCCACGTAGATCAGGTTGTTGCTCGTCTTGCAGGAGGCGAGCACGCCGCTCTTCCAGAAGATGATGTGCCCGGGGCCCGTGCACCCGTCGGGCAGCGGCTTCGTCTCGTTGGAGACGACGGCCCCCGCCGGATCGAGGATCGTGATCGTGAACGTGTTGTCGTTGAACCCGGTGCTCGCGACGGCCAGGTTGTCGTCGATGAGCATCAGGTCGATGCCGACCGGGCCGTCACCGACGGGTACCGTGCCGACGATCGTGTTCGTGCTCGCGAGCGCGACCGTGAGCGAGTCGCTCTCGTGGTTGCTCACGACGACGAAATCCCCGATCTTCCTCACCCTGCGCGGCGCGTCGCCGGTGTCGCCGAGCCGGGTCGCCGCGCCGCCGCTCGGGCGGTCGGCGGGCTGGTGGACGTAGAGCGAGCCGGGCGAGCCTTCGACAGCGATGTAGACCGGCGCCGTCGGGGAGTCCGCGCAGGCGCTCACGGCCTTGCCGGGGTCGCTCCCGAACGCGGCGTCGGTGATCCAGTCCGTCGAGACCTCGAAGAAGCCGCTCGGGTTGTACCGGAGGAGGCGGATGTTGCCGAGCGTGTAGTTGACGAACACGCCGCCGAGGCTCGTGCCGTCGCCGTAGAGGCAGCCGTCCGTGTGGTTCGAGTTGGCTCCGATGATGAGCGTGGGGCCGAACTCCTGGCTTGCCGGGATGAACTCGGTGAGGTGGGAGTTCAGCGGGCCGAAGCCGAACGCGGTGTCGTCGGCGCCGCTCCCGCCAAGAGGGAGCACGCCGAAGTTCGGGAATCCGAGCTGGAGCCCCTTGTCGTCGATCGTCGCGCCTGTCTCGGGGTTCACGATGGCCCATCCGTTGTCGCCGCCGACGATGATGTCCATGGAATGCGGGGGGAGCGGGAGGGCGCCGTCGCCGGGCCGGTTGTGCGCGAACTCCGGGCGCATCCGGAGGAGACCCTCGGGCCCGGTCACGTCGATCGGGACCGGGGTCGTCCCCCCGCCGGTCGGCGGGCAATCGACGCGCCGAAGCGTGATGGTATGCCTGCCCTTGACGTCGTGGAGGGGAGCTCCCGGCGGGTCGAGGCTCACCTCGAACGTGACGGTCAGGCTGTCCACGCAGTGCCGGACCCGGATTTCGATCGTTCTGGGGCTCAGAGGGCCGACGGCGAAGCTGTCCGGATTGACGATCGCGTTCAGATTCGGCACCGGCGTGACCCACAGCTCGTCGCCGGGGGAATCGCCATCTTCCTGATAATCGAAGGTCACTTCGCAGCCGGGGTACCCCTCCGGCGGATCGGGCTTCTCGGGATCGCAGCAGTACTCGTACGCGCTCTGGCGCGCTTCTAGGTGCGAGATCGCCGCGGTTTCCCTGCCGTTGCAGCTGTGGCATCCGGACGCGCTGCAGAGCATGAGAAGCTGGAGCTTGAGCACCACCGACGCGCGCATGTCCATCCTCCGAGATGCCCGGCCGTCAAGGCGGACCGGGCGGCCAAGGGACTCAAACCAGATCGCGCGCCGGATCCGTCGCCCGGGTTTCAGATTCCGGGCGCGACCAGCCGGTAGGCCTTCCGGAAGCGCTCGAGCGCCCTCCGGGATGCGCTCTCCGCGGCGTCGGGGGAGAGCCCGAGGCGGCCCGCCTGCTCCTTCATCGGCACCCCGTCGCCGAGCCAGCGGACGAGGTTCCGGTCCTGCTCCCGAAGGAGCGAGAGAGCCTGCCCGACGAGGCTCACGAGCTCGCGCCGGGCGGCGAAGGTCGAGGGGCCGGTCGCGGTGGCCGCCGGCTCCAGGCCCCCGGCCCCGGTCTGGCTGTCGCCCACGAGACGCAGGAGGCTCGACGGCCGGCGCCGCATCGCGCCCCAGTAGTGGTGGCGGTCGGCGAGGTGCGTGCGGGCGACCGCGTACATCCACGCGAGGAACTGCTCCCGGCCGCGGTGGCGGTAGGAACCGGCCCGCTCGAGCGCCCGCGCGTGGATTCCCTGCGCCAGATCCTCCGCGCTCTCGAGGCGGAGGAGCCGGCCTGCGTGCTTGCGCACGAAGATCGCGAGGTCCGCCTGGGCCTCGGCGAGGCGCCGCTTCAGCTCAAGGGCGTCCGTCACTCTTCCGTCTCCATCGTGAGGACCAGGCGGAACCCGACCTCCTCGCTCGTCGTCTCGGGCGCGAGCCCGTACCCGCCCGAGATCCGGAAGAGCTCAGGGGGCCCGGCCTGGGCCCAGGATCCGCCGGCCGCCCGGCGAAAGCCCTTGTCCCTGTCGTACCAGTCGTCGAGCCACTCGAGCGCGCTCCCCGACATGTCGTAGACCCCGTGGGGCGACTCGTCGACCGGGAACCGGCGAGGAGGCTCGGGCTCCGCCCGGGGCCGCGAGAAGCAGGACTTGACCCACCGCGGCCGGAACTGGTTCCCGAAGCAGTACTCGCGCCCCATGACCGTCCCGGCGCTCTGCCACTGCCGGTAGGTCGGCAAGGCGCAGGTCTCCCTCCGGCCGGAGCGCCGGGCGCGTTCGGTTCGCCACGCCGTGTAGGCCGTGGCGTCGTTCCACGACACGCCGAGGATGGGCCAGTCGCCTCGCCAACGCGGACCGAGCGAGAAGAGCCCGGTCGAGCCGTCTCGCGGGAAGCGCGGGACGCCTGAGGTGTTGCAGGGCACGAGCCCCTTCCGCTCGCCGGTGTCGAGGCCTCGCCGAACCTCCGGGTCGTTCAGGAACTCGAGATATTCCGCACAGGTCACCTCCCGGTCGAGGATCCAGAAGGCGAGGTTCTGTCCCGAGGGATCCGGCACGTGGACGAACTCGGGAGGGGCGGCGTCGCGGGCCGGGAACGGCACCGCGAACGTGAAGGACGTGGGACCCGGCGGCATCCTCAACGGCACGCGGATCGGCGGACGGCCCGGGCGATGCGCCACGAGGAGCCAATCGCCCGCGGGCAGGTCCGGGATGGAGGCTGCAGGAGAGCCGGCAAGACTGTCGGGCCCGCAGAGGAGCGGCGCCGCCGTCGTCCGCACGAGCAGGCCCGCGGGAAGCACGATGTCGCGGACAACGCCGCCTTGGTGCACCGTCGCCGCGACCCCGCCCCGCTCCGCGACGCCCGCAGCGTCAAGGACGCGGAGCCCTAGCGCGAAAAGCCCCGTCCCGCGCACGTCGAACCGAATGCCCGCCCGCTCGAAGGCGAACGCGCGCTCGGCCCCCTCCTCGCCGAGCGTTTCGGCGTCGTAGAGGTCGATCACTGGCGCCCCCCCGATCGCGACGAGCCGGTCGAGAGCCTGCACGTCGCCCGCGCCCTCGGCGACGAGCACCGACCCGCGGACCGGGTGCCCGGCGACGCGGAGGATCAAGTCCAGGTCGCCGATCGGGCCCGCGGGTCGCACGACGCGGAGCGCCCACTCGCCGGGGTCGTGGGCGGGCGTTGCCTGCCGCCACGGCACATGGACCATCCTTCGCTCGCCCCCGCGGACGACGTCGGCGTGCTCGCGCGTGCGGAAGAGGTGGAGCGCGACATCGGGCAAGGGGCACGCGATCTGGAGGTTCGCCGTCCCCTCGATCCGCCGCGCCGCGCCGCCGCTCGGGTCGAGCTCCATGACCTTGTCGCGGTACGCCGCCGCAGCCACGCCGTCGTGGGCCGCCCCCGCCTCCTGCCACC
>JAKLKT010000716.1 GCA_023150495.1 Planctomycetota bacterium | reverse complement strand
GGCCCGCCGCGGGGGAGCCCTCGGCGAACGGCTCGCCTCCGCGCCTGCCGGCATCGGTCGGCGCCGCGCTGGACGCGCTGCCCGGGTCGCTCCGCGAGGCCGTGCGCGAGGCGGTCGTGCGCTACGGCGGGATCCTCACGCGCCACGAGTTCGCGGAGCGGTTCGGCGGCGCGGGCGTGCGCTGGGAGAGCGTGAAGCTCCTGCAGGAGCTCGGCAAGCGCGGCCTCGGGACGGTCGGGCATCTCGACCTCCGCACGAGAGGGATCGGGGCGGAGGACGATGCGATCTTCGTGTTCGCGGAGGCGGTCGAGCGGCACGTCGCGGAGCGGCGCGCGGAGCCGCTCGTCCACGACTCCGTGGTGACCGCGCACGGCGACCTGCTCTCCGACATCGCCCATGCGCTCGACCTCGTGCGGGAGGAGGGCGTCCGGGTGGCGAAGGAGGGGGCCGTCTACAAGACGTCGCGCGCGCGCGTCGCCGAGCGGCTCCAGTTCCCCGTGCAGCCGATGCTCGACCGCGAGGAGGTCGCCGACCGCGTCCTCGGCCTCGCGCGCGCGCTGGGCCTCGCGGCGAGCAACGGCGACGGCCAGCTCGCGGTCACGGGCAAGGCGGAGGAGTGGGCGGCCCGCCCCCTCCTCGACCGGCTCGGCGAGGCGAAGGACGTCCTGCTCCGGGGCGGCTCGGAGACGCTGCGCTCCTACCACCTGCGCCGGATCGAGCCGCTCCTGGTCGCGCTCCTCGCGGAGGAGGGGGAGTGGTGGCCGGGGACGAGCGTGGCGCTCCTCGCGCGGAACCGCTACCTGCTCGCGCTCGACGCCGAGGATGCGCCGCCCGGCCGGCCCCCGCTCGCGGTGAGGCACGGGGCCGTGACGGAGCTCGGCCGCGCGGTCGAGGACCTGCTCGTGAAGGACCTCTTCTCGCTCGGCCTCGTGGACGTCGCGCTGCGCGGGACCGAGGTCGCCGGCGTGCGGCTCTCCCGCCTCGGGCGCCGCGTCCTCGTCGGCGCGCCGGAGATCCCGGCGTCGCGGACGAAGCCGCTCATCGTGAACCCCGACTTCGAGATGCTCGTCCTGCCGGAAGGGGACGTGGACGAGCTGCTCCTGCGCCTCGACAGGATCGCCGTCCGCGAGCGGACGGGAGAGGTCGTGCACTGCAGGCTGGACCGCGGTCGCGTCGAGCGGGCCGCCGTCGACGGCACGACGCCCGACGAGATCGTGTCGATGCTCACGAAGCACGCCCGCGCCGAGCTGCCGCAGAACGTCGCCTACACGATCCGCTCGTGGTGCGAGAACGTCCGGTCGGCGGCGCTCGAGGCGGGGGTCCTCTTCGTGGCGAGCGATCCCGCGGTGGTGCAGGCGGTGCTCGCGCATCCGCTCCTCCGCGGGCTCGTCGCCCGCGTCGTGGACGACAAGACCCTCTTCTTCCGGGAGCAGGTGCTCGAGCGCTCCGCCGTGCAGGAGCTCCGCGCCCTCGGCGTGCACGTGCGGTGATGCTCGGCGCCCTCGTCCTCCTGCTCGCCCAGCCGGCGCCGCCGCTCGCGGACCTCGCCCATGACAGCAGGGCCGTGCGCGAGGCGGCAATCCAAAGCCTCGCCGCCGGGGGCCCCCCGTCCTCGGCGATCGCCGCGCTGCTCCTCGACCCCGACGAGCGCGTGGCGCTCGGGGCCGCGGAGGTGCTCCGGATGCGGCGCGACCCGG
>JAKLKT010000715.1 GCA_023150495.1 Planctomycetota bacterium | reverse complement strand
ATCGCCTTCGAGAGCGGGCGGATCCGGGCGTCGAAGGTCGAGGGCAAGGAGGTCGACTACGTCGACCTCGCGCGGAGGTGGGAGCTCGCGGCCGAGGAGGTCCTCCAGAAGGCCGCGGGCACGAACCGCAAGCGCACGCTCAAGGCCTACCTGCTCGGGTGCGGCGCGCTCGACGAGGCGCGCTTCGACGCCGCGGTCGCCGACGCGGCCAGCGAGGCGATCCTCCCGCTCTTCGGCTGGAAGGCGGCCTCCTTCCAGTTCGAGGAGGGGGCGCTGAAGGAGCGGCTCTTCGACAAGGAGCAGCTCGGCGCCGCGATCGACCTCGACCCGATGGCGGTGGCGATGGAGGCGGCCCGCCGGCACGACGAGTGGGAGACGATCCAGGACTACGTTCCGACCGAGAAGGAGGTCCTCGTCCACACCGGCGTGCGCCCCGACATGGAGTTCCCGGCCGGGACCGAGCGCCTCCTCCCCCTCTTCGACGGCACGCGCAACCTCGGGGCCGTGATGGCCGAGTCGAGGCTCAAGGAGTTCAACCTGTTCAAGGCGGTCGCGGGGCTCGTCGAGATGGGCGTGCTCGTGCCGGCGACGGCCGACCGCGTCCGCGAGCTCGCGGCGCAGGCGCGCACGGCCGGCAAGATCACCCTCGCGGCGCAGCGGCTCGAGGTCGCGCTGAAGCTCGACCCGACGGATCTCGCCACGCGCGCCGAGCTCGTGCTCCTCCACGAGCGCGCGGGACGGCTCTTCGACGCCGCGCGCGAGCTCGTGAAGACCGCCGACATGCAGATCGAGCGGGGCGATCTCGACGGCGCGCTGGAGTCGTTCGAGCGCGCCGCCGTTCTCGCGCCCCAGGACCTCGACATCCTCGAGCGGATCCTCGGGCTCCACGAGCAGCGCGGGGACCAGCCGCGCGCGCTGAAGGTCGGGCGCCGCCTCGCCGAGGCGCTCGTCCAGCAGAAGATGTACGAGGACGCGCTCCCCCTCTACGAGCGGCTGCTCAAGAGCAACGAGGGGAACACGGCGCTGCAGGAGGCGATCGCCCAGGTCCGGCTCGCGCTGAAGGAGCCGAAGAAGGCGGCCGCCCATCTCCTCGCCGTGGCCGACGCGGCCTACGAGCGGAGCGACTTCCGCGCCGCGCGACGCACCTACAAGCAGGTGCTCGATGCCGACGAGAAGAACGCGAGGGCCAAGGAGCGGCTCCAGGAGATCGAGTCCGGCGAGGCGCAGGCGCGCCTCGACCGCCGGCGCCGCTGGAAGCGCATGCTCGTCTACGGCCTGTTCGCGGCGGGGCTCGTCTACGTCGGCGTCCGGGAGTGGTTCGCGCAGGACGTGCTCAACAAGGCGCACAACGCCACCGTCGCGACGTTCGCGCGCGACAACACGGACCAGTCGCGGGCCGACGCGCTGCGGCGCTACCTCGACGCCGCCGAGGCCTACCCGTACACGCATACGGCAGTCCTCGCGCGCGACGCGGTCCACTCGCTGGTCCTCGCGGAGGTCACGCGGATCGAGGGCTGGCTCTCGCAGGCGGCCGACGCGCAGACGACGGCCGACATCGAGGCCACGCTCGGCCGCGCGGAGAACCACCTCCGCCGCCTCGACGAGATCCGCTACGAGGGCGCGACGCGCGAGGCCTGGGACGAGAGCCGCGACCGCCTCCGCTCCCGCATCGCGCGGCTGCTCGAGCGGTAGCCCTCCCGT
>JAKLKT010000714.1 GCA_023150495.1 Planctomycetota bacterium | reverse complement strand
GGCTCCTTGTTCGAGGTTTCCTCGGGAGGACGGTCCGGGCCCCCCGCGGGCCACCGCGGGAGGCCGGCCCGCCATTTCCCGGCGCGAGCCTCGATCCCTGCGCACGAGATGTCTACCGCTCTGCGGCGGCAAGTCAACCCAAATGCCTGTGGATCAATGACTTGCGACGAACGATATCGCCGGCGCCAAAGTACCGGGCCGCGCTAGGCATGGCCGCGGAGGAAGTGGAGGAGGAGCGCGCAGGCCGAGAGCGAGTGGTGGATCTCGCCCTTGAGCACCATCTCCCGGACGCGCGCGGCGGGATGGACCTCGACGGTCACGTCCTCGTGCGGATCGGGGTCCGGTTCGCCGACGGGCCGCGCGTCGCGCACGAGGAAGCAGTGGGTGCGGTTCGTGAGGATCGCGGGATTCGACGAGACCACGCCGAGCAGCTCGGGCGGCTTCCCCGCGTGCCCCGTCTCCTCGAGGAGTTCGCGCACGGCCGCCGCCGCGGGAGTCGGGTCCTTGTCGTCGACGAGGCCGCCCGGCACCTCCAGCGTCGGCTCCCCGATGCCGTGGCGGTACTGGCGCACGAGCACGATCCCGCCCTCCGGCGTCACGGGGACGACGTTGATCCATGCGTTCGACTCGAGGATGTAGAAGGGCCGCGTGCGCTGCCCGTCGTGCTCGTAGGCGTCCCGGCGCAGCCGGAAGATGCCCGCGTCGTGGATGATCTCGCTGTGAAGGCGGCGCCAGCGCTCGCTCATATGCGGAAAGAGCTACCAAGAGGCTGCCATTTTGCCCCGGCGGAGGCGGGAGCCTGCGGGGGCGCGGCGCTAAGATGTTACGGGGCAGGCACTTGCGCGCAGCCGAAACACGGGACTCTTCCCGGGGTTCAAACCTCCGGATTGAGCCGGCATGACCGGACGCTCAGACGTGGAGCTGATGCTCGCCCTGAGGGCGGGCGACGAGGACGCGTTCAAGGAGCTGGTCGACCGGCACCGTGACGCCGTCGTGAACCTCACCTATCGCTATCTCGGGAACAAGAGCGACGCCGAGGACCTCGCCCAGGAGGTCTTCCTCAAGGTGTATCGCGCGCGGGCCCGCTACGAGCCCTCGGCGAAGTTCACCACGTGGCTCTACCGTGTCGCCGCGAACGCGTGCCTGAACGAGGTGCGCGACCGCCGCCGCCGGGCGACCTTCGCGGCGGCCGCGATCGACGCCCTCGAGGACCCGTCCGTGCCCGCGGAGGACCGGAGCGCGCCCTCGCCGCTCGAGGAGGCGGAGCGGTCGGAGATGCGCGAGCACGTGCGCATGGCCCTCGCGGAGCTGCCGGAGCGCCAGCGGATGGCGCTCCTCCTGAACAAGTTCCACGGCCTCGGCTACGAGGAGCTCGCCGACTCGCTCCAGATGACCGTGCCGGCCGTGAAGAGCCTCCTCGTGCGGGCGCGCGAGAACGTGCGGCGCCGGATCGAGCCCTACCTGCGCGCGGGCAGGTCGCCGGAAAGGAGGGGCGCGGGATGAGCGACGAGAGGCTTCACGCGTACTTCGACGGGCAGCTCCCGCCGGAGGAGAAGGCGCGCTTCGAGCGCGATCTCGCGGCGGACCCGCGGCTCTCCGAAGCCCTGCGCGAGCTGCGCGAGCTCGATGCCGCGCTCGGGTCGCTTCCCGGCCACGCGGCGCCAAAGGACTTCACCGCGCGGGTCGCGCGGTCGGCGCGCCGCGGCCGCGCGGGCGCGAT
>JAKLKT010000713.1 GCA_023150495.1 Planctomycetota bacterium | reverse complement strand
CCCCTCCCCCCCCGGCCCCCGGACCCCCTCTGCCTCCTCCTCCGGCGCCCACTCGCCATGCTCGGAGAGCCACTCCTGCGCGAGCGCCTCGTAGCATTGCCACCGCGCCGTCCCCCCGCCCTCGACCTCGTCCGCGAGCTTCAAGGCCCTGTCGAGCACGTCCTGCTGCGCGGGCGTCATCCTCATGCTCAGGCTCTCGCCCTCGAACTCGTCGGGCGGCTCCTTGCCCGCGGCGCGCACCGACTTCTCGAGCTCGCGCACCGTGGAGGTCATCGCGAGCGCGGTCCAAGCGGGCTCGTTCTCGGCGACGAGGCGCGCGATCACGCGCGCCTTGCAGGGCGAGACGACTCCCGCGACGACCGCCTTCCGCAGCAGCGGGCGCCCCATGCACGCGCGCGCGAGCGCGACCGCGTTCTGCACGGTCTTCGGGGGAACGCCCAGCCGTTCGCGCGCGTAGTCGCGCTCCGTCGCGTACCCCGCCCGCACGAGGCGGTCCCCCGTGAGGAGCAGAACGAGCCCCTCGCCGAACGCGAGGTCCAGGGCGCCTTCCGCCTTCGCCACGGCGACCAAGGCGTCGTGCAGGTGCGCGACATCGGCACTGGCCTTCCGAGCCATGGGTAACAGAATACGAACACGAAGGGACGGGCTTCGCGGGCTATAGTCGTAACATGCTTATCTACAACAGCTTATGGCTTGGCTGTCGACGCTCCCGTCGAGCTTGAGCACCCTGCTACCCGGGATGGCGCGGGCGCCGTACGCGCCGACGGCGGAGTAGACGGGCTTGCCCGTGAAGACGTAGAACCGGCCGGAGAGCGACGAGCCGCTGCCCCCGCCGGGCTTGGCCGCGAGCACGAGCGACGCCGCGGCGAGCAGGACCGCGAGCCGGAGAATCTGCCGTTTCATGAGCTACCTCCACGGCGGGAGACGGGGGTTCCCGTGGCTCTGTTACGGCGGGGTCGGGATCCGATCGCGGTGCCACGGCAGATCGCGGGTCCAATTCGATCGCCCGGTCGTACGCCGCCAGCGCCTCCTCGGAGCGCCCGAGCGACCTGAGAGCGTTGCCGCGGCCATTGTGGGCGTCGGCGTCTCCGGCCTCGAGTTCGATCGCGCGGTCGAACGCCGCCAGCGCCTCCTCGAACCGCCCGAGGTCCCGTAGGGCGACGCCGCGGTTGTTGTACGCCATGACTTCCTTCGGGTCGAGTTCGATCGCGCGGTCGAACGCCGCCAGCGCCTCCTGGCGCCGCCCCAGATTGCTGAGGATCGCGCCCCGGTTGGAATGTGCCCGCGCGTCCATTCGATCCGCGGCAAGGAAGGTCCCGTAGAATCGGAGCGCCTCCTCGAGCATCTCCTTCCGCTTCCCGGTCGCGATGGGAATGTCCCGCAACACCTGGCGGGAGATCCCCGCCTCAAGCAGGAAGCGGTCCACCGCCCGGTTCGCGAACGTCAGGCTCCTCTCCGCTCGCCCGAGCGCCTCCGCCGTCTTCTCCTTCTCGCGCGCGATCACCACGATGCCGGCGGACAGCACCGCGACGGCGAGCACGAGCACGCCGACGCCCGCCCCCACGAGCCCCCGGTGCCGCCGAGCCCACTTGCGCGCGTGCTGCGCGAGCGTCGGCGGGCGCGCCGTGATCGGACGGTCGTCGAGCAGTCGCCTCAGATCGTCCGCGAGCGCCTGCGCCGTCTCGTACCGCTCCAAGGGCTCCTTCGCGAGCGCTTTCAGCAGGATTG
>JAKLKT010000712.1 GCA_023150495.1 Planctomycetota bacterium | reverse complement strand
GTGTCCGTTCAGGCGGTCTTCGGAAGCTGTCCGAGCCAGGCGCGGTCGCCTGCGAGCTCGCTGTCGGGGATCGCGTGGCAGGAGGCGCACTGCGCCTTGAACAGGCGCCCCGCATCCTCGACGTCGTCCGCCGCCGCGACGGCGGCGAGGATGGCCGTGGCGAGCAGCCCCTCTCCCCCGCGCCCCCTCACTTCACGGCTTCCGTGAGCGCCGCCGGATCCACGCCGAGCTTCGCGAACGTCCCCGCGGGGTCCTTCTCGAACGCCTTCGGACACTCCGGGCAGCAGAAGTGCACGCGGATGCCGTCCTTGTCCGCGAACACGCCCTCCTTCACCGCCTTCCCCGACATCGGGCAGGCCGCGTTGCGGAGGTCGACGACCGACGGGATGTAGCCGTAGCCGAGCTTCTTCAGCGCGGCCGCGGGGTCCTTCTTCACCTTCTTGTCGCAGCCCTCGCAGCAGTAGTGGAAGCGGATGCCGTCGAGGTCGCCCGTCACGCCCTCCTTCACGGGCTTGTTCATGATCGGGCAGGTCGCGTTGGCGAGGTCGATGACGGTCTTGTCGCCGTCCTTCACGACCTTCAGGCCGAGCTTCCCGAGCGCGACCTCGGGCTCCTTCTCGAACGCGGGCTTGCAGTCGGGGCAGCAGAGGCGGACGCGGACGCCGTTCCAGTCGACGTGGTCGTCGCCGGTGATCTCGTCGCCCTGGACCGGACACGTCTTGTTGTTGAGCTCGACGATCGCGGGGATCCGGACCGGGTCGATCTGCTTCGTCTCGTCCGCCGCGATGACCGCGGCGAGGATGACCAGGAGGGCTGTCGCGCGCATGGGTCGCTCCTTTCCTTGCATGTGCAAGGCGATGGCAGCTGGGCCATTATAGAGGGGGGGCGCGGGGGGGAGATAGGGAAGCCCCCCTACGCGCGCCAAAATGGGCAGCGTGCGATTCGTAGGTATGGTGGTAGGCCCCAGGCGCGGCGCTGCCGCCGGGCCGGACAAGGAGAATCCCCAATGCGTCTCGGAATCAGCTTTCTCTCCGTCGCCGTTCTCGGCGCGGTCGTCTTCCTCGCGTCGCCGTCGGACTCGCTGCCGGAAGCGGAGGCGTACAAGATCGATCCCGTCCACTCGACGGTCATCTTCCGGATCAACCACCTCGGCGCGTCCAACTTCTACGGCCGGTTCAACGGGATCGCCGGGGATTTCACGCTCGTCGAAGGCGGCACGGGCTCGGTCTCGGTCACGATCGACGCGAAGTCCGTCGACACCGCGCACGACAAGCGCGACGAGCACCTCCGGAGCCCCGACTTCTTCAGCGTCGAGGAGTTCCCGGAGATCACGTTCAAGAGCGACGCGCTGAAGCACATGGGCGGCCCGAAGTACGAGGCGAAGGGCACGCTCACGCTGCACGGTGTCTCGAAGGAGGTCACCGTCGCGGTCGAGCGGATCGGCAACGGCGACGCGCGCGGCACGCCGGTCACCGGCTTCGAGGGGACGGTGACGATCAAGCGGAGCGACTTCGGGATGAAGTACGGCCTCGGCGGCCCGCTCGGCGACGAGGTGAGGCTGATCCTCGCGGTCGAAGGGCAGAAGCAGAAGTAGTGCCCGAGCTCCCGCCGACCGAGATCCTCGTCCAGATCGGATACGCGGCCGCGGCCAGCGCGGCCGCGCTCCTTGTCACGTGGCCCTGGCGCGAGCGCGGCTGGCCGGTGCCGGTCGCGCTCGGCCTCGGCGTG
>JAKLKT010000711.1 GCA_023150495.1 Planctomycetota bacterium | reverse complement strand
GCCGCCCCTCGCCCCGCGAACGGCGCGGGCACGCGCGCGGCGATCTCGTCGAGCTGGAGCTTCCAGCGGAGGAGCGCGTAGGTGGTGTCGGCGATCCACCGGCGGTCCTTCGCGCCCAGGTACTTCCGCGCGCGGAAGAACTCGCGGAGGATGAGATCCGCCGGCTGCGGCCGGCTCATGATTGCGGCGTACGCCTCCTGGGCGTGCCCGAGCAGCGACGAGGTTTGCATGGGTGGGGCGCGGGGAGGGGATTCTACTCGCCGCGCCGAAGCCTCGGACGCGGAGCCTCTCAGCGCGCGGGCAGCCGCAGCTCGGTGCCCTCCGTCGCGGCGGGCAGCGTCGTCTCTAGGACGAGCCGGCCGCGCTCGCTCATGACCGACACGGCGCACTCGCCTTCCGGCAGCCCGCGCACCGCGAACGCGCCCTGCGCGTCGGTCTTCGCGTGCCGCACCATCTTGTCCGAACCCGCCACGATCACCTGGTGATCGCCGAGCGGCCGGCGCTCCGCGTCGAGCAGCACGCCCGAGAGCGTCCGGCCGGGCGGCAGCCGTAGCTCGACGCCGTCGCCGTCGGTCGCGAGCGTCTCCCCCGCGAGCGGATGGTCCACGTGGAACGCCCAGATCGCGACCTGCTCGCCGACCAGCCTCTCGAATCGGAAGCCGCCGTCGGCACCGGTCCGGCACACTTCGTAGGAGACCGGCCAGCGCACCTCCCGCCGCGAGTTCGGGCTGCGCGTCGGCAGCGGCCCCTTGCCCGGCGGTACCGCGCGCACCTCGCAGCCGCTGACCGGCTGTCCAGCCGCGTCGAGGACCCGGCCCGACAGCTTGCGCGGCTTCGCGGGCTGGATGAGCAAGTCCGCCACGCCGGCGGCCACGCGCCGCTCCTCGAAGACGGGCTGTCCGCTCCTGACCATGATCACGTGCTCTCCGTCCTCGAGATTCTCGAGCGTGAAGCTGCCGTCGGGGCGGCACTCCGCGTGCCTCCAGCGATCCAGGTCGTCGGTGCCGTCGGGCATGGCGATCACGCGGGGGGCCTCCCCGATCGGGAAGGGCTTGCCGTCCTCCCGGAGCACGCGGCCCGACACGGACAGGCCCGCCTTCGGGCGCACGAGCACGTCGACCGTCCCTTCGGTCGCCGGGTCGTAGACCTTCTTCGGCTCGGCCAGCTCCCACCCACGGTCCTTCAGGTGGAGGGCGAACTTGGCGGCGCCGAGGTCGCGGAACGCGAAGGAGCCGTCGTCGAGAGTGCGAGTCCAGCCGTCGCCCTGCATGGCCTCTTTGCCTGCCTTGACGGGGGCCGTGTCGCCACGTCGTCCGCGGCGTCCGCGTCGGACAGGAGCCCCCGGCAGAGCCGGCGCACGAAGTCCGCGTGCTGGAGGAGCTGATCGGTGGTCGTGTCCATCACCGGTAGAGTTCCCGCGGCCGGCCGCGACGGTGCAGCCCGATCGTAGCGTGCAAGCCCGGCCTGGTCGCCGACGCCGCGGACCCGCGGCCCGGATGAAGGACCCTCTCCACCGGGCAGACGCGATCCGGCCCCCCCTCCTCGGAGGGGAGGGGAGCAGTACAGATAACGTCTAACAAACTATCGATGTAGCAAGTTTTCACTTGATTATCTTTATACTTTCGCTAGGATATTTCCGGCTGTGCGCTTCTCGTCGCCGCCGGACATCGGCGCCCTTTGGCGGACCTACTTCCAGAGGATGGACTACGTGAGCAGGATGCTCGCCGCCG
>JAKLKT010000710.1 GCA_023150495.1 Planctomycetota bacterium | reverse complement strand
TCGAGCGCCGGGTCCCCCGCGCGCGCCGCGGCGGCGGGAAGGAGGAGGAGCGCGAGGAGGAGGGAACGGCCCATGGCGCGATTCTACCGGCCCTCCGGAACGAGGACCGCTTCGATCGCGGTCACCTCCCCGGCGCGGACGAGGGCGGGCAGGGCCAGCGGGCGGTACCCTGCCGCCTCGACGCGGATCTCGTACGGGCCGGGCTCGAGGACGAGATGGCCCCACGCCGACTCCCCAAGCCTCCACTCGCCTCCGAGGGAGTACCCGGTTCCCTGCACGAGCAGACGGGTGAGACCGACCGCCTCCCCACCCTGCGTCATGCGCGCCTCGACTCTCACGTCCTCGAGTTCCTCGTCCGCCGCCCCGTCCGCACGGCGAGGCGTTACCTGCACGCGACCGCCCGCCCGCGCCTCAAGCCGCACCGGCGTCACCGCGCCCGCGCGGAGCTCCGCTTCCGTCTCGGCCGGCAGGAAGAACGCGAGCAAGTCCGCGGGCTGCGCGACAAGCCGGTAGCGGCACGCGGGAACCTGGCGCGTGCGGCCATCCGAGTCGAGTCTCTCCCGGAAGAGCATCGCGGTCTCGCCCGGCAACGCGTCGAGGCTCACGATGACGTCGGGGAACGGCGTGCCCAAGGGATCGAGGAGCGTCACCTGCGCGCGACCGAAGCCCGTGGGCGCGCGCGCCACGAGCGTCACCTCGTACTCGCGCCGCTCCGCCGTGACATCCACCGTCGCGGCGGCGGGCTGGAGGTCGCGGTCACCGATCGTCACCGTCCACCGCTCCCCCGGCCGGGCCTCGACGTCGTCGATCTTCCCGGTGATCACGTCGCCCGAGTCGCATCGCGCCGACGCCTCGACCTCGGCCGGCACGCCGCGCTCGTCCACCACGCGGACGAGGATGCGGTGGAGATCGAGGACCACGCGAACGTCCGTTCCCGTCTCGAGAAGCCGGCGCGTCTTGTCCTCGAGCAGGAAGTAGGACCCCGGCAGCAGTCCGCGGAAGAGGAACCGCCCGTCGCCGTCCGTCACGGTACTGCCCCAAGCGAGCCCGGCCACGGGGTTCTCCGCGGCATCAAAACGGGGTTCGGGGAGGGGAGACTCCTCCCCGCGCCGGGCTCCGGGCACGGCGTTGAGGACGAGTTGCCGCACGGGCGTCCCGTCGGGGTAGACGGCGATCCCGGACAGGACGGCCGGTCCCATGAGCAGGAGGTCGCCCGTGTCGGCGTCTGCGAGGGGCGTAAGCCGCAGCGGCCCCTTGACCGCCACCCCAAGGTCGGGCCTGCACGCGCAGAGCCAACACTCGACGGTGTTCTCGACGGGGATCGCGAAGCGCCCATGGCGATCGCTCTCCGTGGACATGCCCGACTGCCACGGGCTGACCCGGATCTCCGCGTGCTCGACCGGGCGGCCCGCGTCGTCCACCACGCGACCCCGCACGCACGCACCGGGCTTGAGCCTCACGTCCAGGCGTACGTCGCCCGGCTCGCGCCCCTCCAACGGAACCGTTGCCCGCGCCGGAAGGAAGCCGGGGGCATCGATGCGCGCGATGAGCTCCGCACCGCGCAGGACGGCGGGAAGGGTCTCGTGCAGGAGCGGGAGATCGACGGCGAAACCTCCGTCTCTCAGCTCGCCGCTCGCGACCAGACGCTCCCCGTGGAACCAGACGAAGAGGAGGATGTCGACGTCGCCGCGCGCGGCGCCCTTCGCGTCGCCGACGGCGCGCCACCGCTGCGCGGCG
>JAKLKT010000709.1 GCA_023150495.1 Planctomycetota bacterium | reverse complement strand
CTCCCCTTCGCGGCGACGGAGGAGCTCGTGCGCACGCTCGTCCTCCACGAGCGGACGGTGCGCGCGCTCGCGCGGCCCTTGCACGAACGCGGCGACGGCAACCCGGCGATCGTCCTCGAGATGGTCGCGCACCTGAAGCAGGCCGGCGCGCTCGTCGCCGACGGCCCCGGCCTCGCGCTCGAGGGCCCGCTCGACGAGGCGGCCGTCCCGCGCAACGCGCGCGATCTCGTCGGCCTGAAGCTCGGGCGTCTCGACGACGGGGAGCGCGAGACGCTCGAGGCCGCGGCGGTCATCGGCTACGAGTTCGACGCGGACCTCCTCGCGGACGTCGCCGGGGAGCAGCGGATCCAGCTCCTGAAGCGGCTCGCCGCGCTCGAGAGGAAGCACCGGCTCGTCGCGGGCGCGGGGGGGAGCGCGTTCCGCTTCGCGGGGCGGCAGGTGTACGAGGCCGTCTACGACTCGATCACGCCCGCGCTGCGCGCGGAGTACCACGCGGTCGTGGCCGACACGATTTCGGGGGGTGGGGGCGCGGGGGAGGGGGGAGCATCCGCCTACGCGCTCCTCTACCACCTCGTGCACGCGGACCGCGCGGAGGAAGCGGAGCCCTACCTCGAGAAGGCGCTCGAGTACGTGGGCGCGTCGTTCCACGCGAGCTACGCGGCGCCCTTCCTCGAGAAGGCGAACGCGGCGCTCGCCGGGGCGCCGGCCGGGAAGCGCCTCGCGATCGCGATGAAGCTCTGGGGCTTCTACGAGCGGCTTGCGCGGCGCGCGGACCAGCTCCGCGTGCTCGCTCAGGCGCGCGAGAACGCGGACGCGCTCGGCGAGCCCGGTCCGCGCGCGCGGGCCTACGCCTGCATGGCGCACACGTACGCGTTCACCGGCGAGCCGGCGAAGGCCGAGACGGAGGCGCAGGCCGCGCTCGCGCTCGCGCGCGAGGCGAAGGACCGCCTCTGGGAGGGGAACGCGCTCCACCTCCTCGGCGTCCTCGCGTTCCGGCGGGGCGAGTACCCGGTCGCCGCCGCGCGGTGGCGCGAGGCGCTCGCGATCCGGAAGGAGATCGGCGACCGGCGAGGCGAGGGCTCGAGCCTCCAGGCGCTCGCGAACGTGCTGCCGCTCGTCGGAGAGGGGGCGCAGGCTCTCGGGATGATGGACTCCGCGCTCGCGATCACGCGCGAGGCGGGCGACCGCGCGGTGGAGTGCTCGATCCTCAACACGATGGCGACCTTCCTCGTCGGGTCGCAGCGCGTGGAGGAGGGGCTCGCGCGGTTCGACGAGGCGATCGCGATCTGCCGCGAGATCGGCGCGGCAAACCAGGAGGCGTACCTCCTCCTCAACGTGGGCAACGCCTACGCGATCCTCGGCCAGGTGGAGCGGGCGAAGGAGAGCCTCGACCGCGCGCTCGGCCTCTTCCGCGCCGTGGACAACCCGGTCGGGGAGATGGACTGCCTCACGCGGCTCGGACGGATCCTCGCGGACTTCGGCGAGTACGGCCCGGCGCGCGAGCGGTTCGAGGCGGCGCTCGCGCTGGCGCGGCGCGTCGGCGGCAAGGCGAACCTCATCCGCGCCGAGCGGGGGCTCGCCACCGTGGCGCACCGGACCGGCGCGCGGGACGAGGCTTGGGAACGGTTCGCGCAGACGCTCCGGCTCGAGGACGACGTGAAGAGCCCGGTGAGCCGGCACATGACGCTGAGCGCGATGGCCACGGCCGCGTTCGACGAGGGCGACCACGCGCGGGCCGCGG
>JAKLKT010000708.1 GCA_023150495.1 Planctomycetota bacterium | reverse complement strand
CGCGCCGCCGCGGGCCGCTCGAGGAACCCGCCCGCCGCGGCGTGCGCCTCGAGCAGCGACGCGAGCTCCTCCGCGAGCGGCGGATCCTCCGCGCGGAGCGCTTCGAGCATCGTCGCGCGGCGCTGCGCGTCGAGCCCGACGGCCTCGTCGAAGAGCTCGGCGAGGTCCTTCAACGGCGGATCTCGCGGTAGAGCCACGCGCGCGCGAGCTGCCAGTCGCGCCGGACGGTGCGGACGCCGACGTCGAGCAGCCGCGCGATCTCCTCCTCCCCCATCCCGGCGAAGAAGCGGAGCTCGACGACGCGCGCGGCCCGGGGCTGGACGTTCTCGAGCCTCCCGAGCGCCTCGTTCACGGCGACGATCTCCTCGTCGGGAACCTCGGCGGCGACGTCGTCCTTGAGCGCCACCTGCGCCCGGTCGCCGCCCCGCTTGTCCGCGAGCCGGCGCCGCGCATGGTCGACGAGGATCGAGCGCATCGCGCGCGCGGCGGTCCGGAGGAAATGGTCGCGGTCCGCGAAGTCCGCGTCGCCCGCGCCGAGCAGCCGCAGGTAGGCCTCGTTGACGAGCGCGGTCGGCTGGAGCGTGTGGCCCTCCGGCTGTCGGCGCATGAGGGCGCGGGCCACGCGCTGGAGCTCGTCCTGCACGAGCTCGAACAGCGCCTGCTCGGCCCCCGGGGCCCCCCGGCGCAGATCCGAGAGGATCCGGGTGACGGTGCCGGAGCGGGTCTCCGGCGCCGGGATGGGCTCTTCGCTCACGCGGTGCTCATCGATGCGAGGAGCGGAGTCTACCGCGGCGAGCACGAGCGGAGCCATATGGGGGGGGCTCCGGGGGACCGAGCGCCCCCGGAGCCCCCCGATTTCCCTACTGCCGGTAGCCGGTCCCGTAGCAGGGCCCGCCGTCCCCGGTGAAGGGGCCCTCGATGATCACGTAGTCGTTGTCCTGCGTGAAGAACGAGCCGTCGGGGCTCAGCGTGTAGCGGAAGGTCTCGGTGTAGAGCGGATCGCCCTCCGTGAACTCGCCGACGAGCACGTGCGGGTTGCCCGGGAGCGCCGTGGCCGTGAAGACCGTCGGCGTCGTCTGGCCGGTGCCGAGCTTCGAGACCTGGACGGTGTTCGGACCCGTCACGGTGAAGGTGTGCGTCTCGGTGCCGCCGCCGCCGGGCGGGCAGAACCAGTCCATGTCGAATGTGCCGACCCAGTCGGAGATCGAGAAGTCGCAGCCGACCTCGAGGTCCGAGTCGGGGAGCGATTCCATCGTGCTCGGGCTGTCGCCGATGGACGCGCCTGTGATCCGTGCGTTCGCGGAGGAGAAGAGGAACTGGACGACGGCGTCGAAGTAGAGCGTTGACGCCGTTCCCGCGGTCGCCGGCTGCCGTGTGATCGCGACGCTCGCGTCGCCCTGCGCGCTCGCCGTGCACAGGTTGGCGACCGCGCCTCCGCCCGGCGCCCCGATGATCATCGGGGCGGTGTCGGGGATCGTGATCGTGCTGATGTAGCCCTCCGTGGCGTCGGTGGAGGTGATGCTCCCGGAGACCTCGACGCCCTGGGCCGTGACCTCGAACGCGACCGCGAACGTGGTCACGCTGCCGTCGTCGTCGCCGAGGGTGACGTTGATCGTGCCGCCGAGACCGAGGTTCGGGCCGACCACCGGTACCTGGTCGAGCACGGCGGATCCGAAGGCGACGGCGTCCTGCTGCCCGTCGCCGTCGGCGTCGATCGGGATCTCGAAGTCGAACGTGTTGGTCGCT
>JAKLKT010000707.1 GCA_023150495.1 Planctomycetota bacterium | reverse complement strand
GCGGTGGCGAAGTCGAGCCCCTGCGAGCGCCTGCGGGCCGCGGCGACGCGCGCGCTCGCGCGATGCCCCGGCGGGCGGTAGCGATGCCCGCCCCCCGCGCGATCCTCGTCGACATCGGGGAGACGCTCTTCAAGGAGCGGCCCATGGACCGGCAGGCGGCGGCCGAGGCGCTCGCCGCGAGGTTCGGCGCGCTTCTCCCCGGCGCGGAGGAGCTCGAGGCGGCGCAGGCCGACCGTCCGGACACATGGACCGTCCTCGGCTGGCTCGAGACGATGCTCCCCGCGCCGCTCGCGGCCGAGGCGGAGATCCTCTGCTGGGAGAGCGGCGTCCGCATGGAGCCCATGCCCGGCGCCCGCGAGGCGCTCGCGGCGTTCCGCGCCGCGAGGATCCCCGTCGGCGCCGTCAGCAACACGCGATTCTCGGAGCCCGCATGGCTCCACGCGATGGCGCTCCACGGCCTCGCGATCGACTTCGTCGTGTCGAGCGCCGACGTGAAGGCGCGGAAGCCCGACCCCGCGATCTTCGAGGCCGCGCTCGGCCGCCTCGGCCTGCCCGCGGGCGACGTCTGGTTCGTCGGCGACTCCTACGAGAAGGACGTCCTCGGCGCCGCGGCCGCGGGGCTTTTCCCGGTCTGGTTCGGCGGCCCCGGGCTTCCCCGCCGCAGCCTCGGCGAAGGCGGGAGCCCGCTCCCGTCCTGCGCCGCGGCGGCCGGCTGGACCCATGTGCTCTCCCTGTGGAAGAGCGCCGCGACCCCCGGCGTCTCATGATCCAAGGAGGTCCACGAATGCGGTTCTCGGTCGCGATTCTCACGCTCGCCCTCTTCGGCTGCCTGCGCTCGTCGGCGCAGGAGGCCCCTGAGCTCACGACGATCACGGTCAGCAGGGACCAGCAGGTCTCGGCGTTCCTCGACGCGTCGGCGCTGCTCGTCGGAAAGCCGATCCTCTACGACCCGAACAGCCAGCGGCTCCAGAAGGGCTCGACGATGGGCGTGGACATGGTCCACGCGGTCCCGAAGGGGAAGGAGCTCGACCTCGTCCGCTCGATCCTCGCCTTCCACGAGATCACGCTCGTCCCGGTCGGGCCGAGGGGGCACGAGATCCTGCTCGCGCTCGACTCGCGCTCGACGAACAACCTCGTGAAGAACAAGGCCGAGTTCGTGCCGTTCGAGGAGATCGAGCGGCACGCGGACAGGGACGGCTTCTACATGATGACGTCGATCCCGCTGCGCCACATCGAGAACCTGACGATGCTCCGCACCGCGCTCTCGACGATGGTCACGCCCGCGGGGATCGGCCGCGTGCACGAGGTGCCCGGCGCGAACCGCATCATCGTGATGGACTACGCGCCGACGGTCGCCGCGATGGCGCGGATCGTGAAGGAGCTGGACGTCGACCCGGAGCCCGTCGTCACGCAGACGATCCGCCTCGAGCACACGGACGCGGGCGCGCTCGCGACGACGCTCAAGGAGCTCTTCCCCGGCGAGGCGAAGCCGGACCCGCGCCAGCCGGTGATGATGGGGCGGGCCGTCCCGGCGCCGCGCATCGCGTCCCACGAGCCGACGAACTCGGTCGTCCTCGTGGCGACGGAGAAGGACATCGCGCGGATCCGCGAGGTGATCACTCAGCTCGACGTGCCGCCGGGAGAGTGACGAAGAGGATCCCGACGCCGCCCTGGAAGGTCGCGTCGGGGTGCCAGAACGATCGCGTGAGCTCCTCGAAGCCGAACGGCGCATGGAGGTCGATCGACGCGAGG
>JAKLKT010000020.1 GCA_023150495.1 Planctomycetota bacterium | reverse complement strand
GGTGGCCGACATGTCGTACGTGCCCTTCGCGCTTCTCGCGCCGGAGCGGGAGGTGGCATACGCCCCGTCCGGCACGACCCTGCTCGCGCTGCGCGAGGGCGCGCCCGGCGCGGGCATCGTGGCGCTCGGCGACCCCGCGGCGCCCGGCGCGGCCCCCCTGCGCGCGGCGAGGGAGGAGGCGAAGGGGATCGGCGACGTCGTCCTCGTCGGCGAGGAGGCGACGAGCGCGAGGCTGTTCGAGGAGATCGCCCGCCGGCCGAGGTGGCGCGCCGTCCACCTCGCCTGCCACGGCACCATCGACGGGAGGAGCCCGGCGCTATCCGGGCTCAGGCTCGCGCCTGAGGGGGGCGACGACGGCCATCTCCGCTGCCTCGACCTCTTCGGCCGCGCCATCCCCGCCGACCTCGTGACGCTTTCCGCGTGCGAGACGGCCAGGGGGCGCCTGTACGAGGGCGAGGGGATCATCGGGTTCACGCGCGCGTTCATGGCGGCGGGCGCGTCGCGCGTGCTCGTGAGCCTCTGGAAGGTGGACGACGAGGCGACCCGCGCGCTGATGACGGAGTTCTACGCGCGGTGGAAGGCCGCGCGCGGCGCCGCCGCGGCCCTGAAGGCAGCGCAGGAGCACGTGCGGGCGCAGGAGAAGTGGCGGCACCCGTACTACTGGGCCGCGTGGCAGCTCTGGGGTGCGCCGCGGTAGGGCGCGAGACGCGCGCGTCAGTCCTGCTTCTCGTACTCGTACACGCGAAGCGGCCCGAACTGCCGCATCCGGAGGCGGAGCCCCGCCTGCGCGATCTCGCTCGGCGCGAGATTGGCGGGGTCGGGCGGCCCGTGCGCGCCGCACGTGACCGTGAGCACGGCACCCCCGCCCTGCGCGGCCGAGACCACCGCGGCGACGAACTGCCCGCGGTCCCTGTAGTGCTCGATCCGCCCCTTGTAGTACCAACCGAGGCCGCTCCGGGCGCTCCGCGAGCCGAGGAGGAAGACGGGCTCGTTCCCGAGCTCCCTGAGGAACGCGGCGGTCTCGCGCCACGGCGTCCGTCCCGGCAGCCGCTTCTCCTGCACGAGCCCCGGCAGCGAGAGCGCGACCGCGACCGCGAGCGCCGCGACGCGCACGCGGGTCGTCCTGAGCGCCGCGAGGAGCGCGGCGAGCCCGCCGAGGTAGAGCGGCAGGAGCACGAACACGTAGCGGACGTGCCAGATCGGCTTGAAGATGGCGATGGCGACGAACGAGGCGAGGCCGATGTAGAGCGCCGCGCCGTGGAAGAGGACGGGAGGGGGCCGGGGGGAGGGGGCATCGCCGCGGCCGCGCGCCCACGAGAGCGCGAGGAGCGCCGCGGGCAGCGCGAGGAGCGCGGTGAGCCACGGCATCGGCGGGACCTGCGGCGGGTTCGGGCTGTAGAGGTAGGAGCCGGGGGCCGCGAGCGGCGTCCCCGGCACCCAGAGCGCGGCGACGTCGCCGAGCCCCTTCATGCTCCAGTAGGGCTGCCAGAACCCGTACCCGAGCTCCGGCTTGCCGCCGAACACATAGAGGAAGGCGCTCGGGACGGCCGCGAGGAGCACGGCGGGCGCTGCGACCGCGAACCCCTTGAGCGCGCCCGGCCGCAGCCGGCCCGTCGCTGCCGCGAGGAGCGCGGCCGCGGCGAGGCCGAGGAATACGGCGCACGCGAGGTGGTGCGTGTAGACCATGAGCACGGCGCACGCGATGCAGTGAATCCAGCGGCGGCGGCCGCCGCTCTCGATCGCCCGCCAGAGGGTGAGCGCGGAGAGGACCGCGAGGAGGCAGAAGAGCGCGTACATCCGCGCCTCCTGGCTGAAGACCACGTGGTGGAACGAGACCGCGAGGAGGAGCGCCGCGCCGAGGCCCGCGGCGCGCCCGTGGAGCGCGCGGAAGAGAGCGAACGCGGCGCCGACCGTTGCCGTGCCGAAGATCGCGGAGAGCATCCGGACCGCCGTCTCGGAGGAGCCGAAGAGCGCGATCCAGCCCTTGAGCAGGACGTAGTAGAGCGGCGGGTGGCTCGGTCCGCCCTTTCCCGCGAGGATGCGGGAGAGCGGGCGCGCGGCGTCGCGGAGGCTCGTCATCTCGTCGAGCCAGTAGCCGTCGTCGGCGATGCCCTGCACGCGGAGCCCGAACGCGAGCGCGACGACGCCGAGGAGGAGCGGGTCGATGCGCCGGGCGATCCGTCCGAGGCTGTCCAAGGGGCAGGGATTCTACGCGCCGCTGCGCGCTCCCGCGTCTCGCGTGGGCAGGGGTCTCCGGCGATCCGGTCCGGCGCACCACATACGAGGTGGACGAGGAGACCGGCCTCTACGCGAGCCGCCGCCGCGCGGGGGGCCCGTCCTCGTCGAGCGCCGCCAGCGCCAACCCGGTGCCATCGTGAGTCGAACGGGACGAGATGAGACCCATAAGATTGCCAATCGCCGTTGACACAACTTCGCAACGCCGTGCTAGGGTGCCGCCAATGACGGAACCCCGTCCGGCACACGGACGGGGAACAGGAACTGGAAGGGGTCGGGTCGCACCGGCGACTGCGGGTGCGCCCCGGCGGGAGGTGTGCCGGTGCCGTTGCGGGCGCGATCGGACCGTCGTATCGCGGACCGGTCCGGATCGGGGGAGGGCTGCGTCGATGGCCGGGGACCAGCAACCCCACGAAGCCGACGACGAAGCCGAAGCCGCGCGTGGTTCCATCTGTTGCAGGGTCTCGCCCAAGCGCACGCGGCGCGCTGCGGCCTCACGGGCTACGCGAGCGAGCTGGCGCAGGATGCCCTCAGCCTGCTCTGGGAGCGATCCCAGAGTGAGCGGCGGCCCATCGACGCCGAGGAGGCGGAGAAGCTCGTCGCTGTCCTGGCCAACGCCGAGCGCGACCGGCGAGAGGCGGAGCGTCGCCACCTCGCGCGGAAGCCGCACGCGGGCGCGCGCGCATCCGGACCGCGGCTCTGCGCCGCGCTGGCGGGACTCGCGGACCTCTCATCCAAACCGTCGGTGTTCCGGAAGCAACTCGCGCGCGCCGCGCGTTGCCTCGCGCGGGACCGCAACGTGCTCAGGGACCGGCAGTTCCGCATCTTCGACTTCGTCTGGGTCGCGGGCAACGGCACGGCCGCCGCCGCGGAGGCCTTCGGCCTCTCGGCCCGCGCCCTTGACGAGCGCTTGATCCGCATCTCGCGCCGTATCCAGGGGTGCCTCGTCGAGGAGCTCCGGGCCTTCATGCCGCGGAGGCGCTGGCTGGAGCTCCGCTCCTCGACGCGGATCAGGTCCGGTGTCGCACCGTCGCGCGAGCTCGCGGACGCGGTCCTCCTCGGACTCGGGCAGGTTATCCACAACGCGGGTCACCCGCAGGACGACATCATGTGAGGAAGCCCAGAAAAAAGAGTGCGGCGACGCAACCGGCGACGCGGCAACGGGTTGCGGCTCGGCCATGGAGCTGTCCATGAGGGTTATCCACCGTCACGCGTGTTTCGCCGCCCCCTAGAGGGTAGGGGCACTCCGGCGCCCGCGAGGCAAGGAACGAGATGCCTGTCACGACCAACCACGTCGGCGCCACCACGGCACACGGCGAACCGCCCGCCGGCGGGCGGGAGGTGCTGCATGCCCGGTCCCCCCGAATCCTCCGATGCCGGCCGCGGAGGTCGCCGCGCGGTGCTCGCCTTCGAGGTCACCGGCCCGCAATGCGCGGAGGTGCTCGTCGCGGTGGAGCACCGCGACGGTACGGGCTCCCCGTGGTCGTGTGCCGGTTCGCTGACGGCCCTCGCACCGGCGCTCGCGGAGCTGATGGTCTCCGCCCTCAAGGACGAGGCCAGGTTGCGCTTCGACGTCGTCCGCGGCACGGACGGTGCCCTCGTCGAGGTGCGCGCCCTGCCCCCGCGATGGATCCCGAGCTGACCATGCGGCGGGGAGAGCCCGCTGCCCGAGGGAGACGGTGACGGCGATGCTCGAGACCATCCTCGGCGACATCCTGATCCACGACGGTACGGGCGCGGACGCCTACTACTCCCCGCCCTTCGGGCGCGGGGGCGAGTCCGCGGTCTTCACGATCGAGGTGACCGTGCGCCAAGGCGCCCCGACCCTCGTCTTCGAGGTGGAGCACAAGAACGCCGAGGGCACGAGCTGGTCGAGCGCCGGATCCACCTCGGTCTCGTCCACGGGCGTGGCGACGCTCGAGGTCTCCACCCTCAAGGAGGAGCTCCGGCTCAAGTTCACGTTCAGCACGATTGTCGCTGGGCACTTCGTCCACATCATCGTCCCGGCCCCCATGTGGCTGCCCTTCTGACCCATGAGTTACGCGACGCTTCTCGGCTTCACCGTCCTCCGGGATCAGACGGGGGCAGCCGTCTACTACACGCCGCCGATCGTGCGCGAGGCGCTCGAGGCGACGTTCACGCTCAACGCGACGCACTTCACGGGCTCTGGCGCGGTCGTGGTGACCGTCGAGCACAAGGACTTCGCGGACACGTCCTGGGCGACCGCGGACACGTTCTCGAACATCACCGCGACCGGCGTGAAGACCCTGACCTTCTCCCCCCTCAAGGAGGAGATCCGGTTCAAGTTCGGGTTCAGCGGCGGCGGACCCGGCGAGTTCGCCCACATCGTGGTCGCCGAGCCGACGTGGCTCCCGGAGTAGCGCGGAATGCTTCTCGGATTCAGCCTCCTCTACGACACGGTCGGGACGACCCCGTACTACACGACCCCGTTCGCGCGCCGCGGCCTTGCCGCGCTCTTCTCGATCCAGACGACCCACGTCCGGGGCGCGCTCACGCTCAACGCCGTCGTCCAGCACAAGAACCGCGAGGACACGTCCTGGAGCAACGCGGGGTCGTTCTCCGGGATCACGGCGCTGGGCCTCTCGAGCCTCGACGTGACCTCGCTCAAGGAGGAGATCCGGTTCGCCTTCACGTTCAGCGGGGCCGGGAGCCTCGGCCACTTCTTCCGCGTCTTCATCCCGCCGCCCGCGTGGCGGCCCTACTCATAGACCCATGCACGAGGTGAGGAGCTAGCCACATGATCGTCGGGACCACCATCTTCCGGTTCGACGGGAACCCGTACTACAGCCCTGCCTTCCCGCGGGGCGGCGAGGCGGCCGTCTTCACGGTCGAGACCACGCACGTCAGCAGCTCGCCGACGTTCGTCGTCACGATCCAGCACAGGAACGAGGACGACACCTCCTGGGCCGACCTCGACACATTCTCGAACATCACCGCCGTCGGCACGTCCACGAAGGACGTGACCGGCATCAAGGAGCTCGTTCGGCTCAAGTTCACGTTCTCCACCACCGGCCCCGACGACGCCGTCCACATCATCGTCCCGGCTCCGGCGTGGCGGCCGTACTAGCTCTAGCAACGTCATGCCTGAATTGATCTCCGAGCCGGGCTCGCGCGTAATTGGGCCTCCGCCTAACATTGCGGGCGAACGAGGCGTTGACTGGGAGCTCAACGAGAACGGCGCTCCCGTGTCGGTTAGTGGCATATGGGAGTCAGACCTCGCCGTCAACCGTTGGTACAAGTGCGATCGCCCGAGCCGCGATCAGTGGGCGCTCGACCTGTTTCGTGAGCAGCTAATGAAAGAGAGGCTGCCCTACAAGGACTGCGTGCCAGATGCCGACATGTCCGTGGAGTGTAATCGGGTGTGGCACACAAAGACCTTGGGACCCATTGTTCTTCGTCAGAGCACAATGGGCTCAGCGGCGCAACGTTCTGGACCTGCAACAGGCTACAAGGCCTGTCTTCCGTACTTCTCCCGCGAGGGGGATGACCTCAGCGCGCCCGAGGCTGCCTATGGGCGAATCAATGATCGTGACCCGGACTTGCAGCACAGGATGCAGCGGTGGGCGAAGGAGGAGCCACTTTCACGGGCCGCTGAAGCGGCGTACGCAGCCGACCACGGCCCGGGAGGCGGCGCGAGCCAAGTGCACTGCAAGAAGGACGAGGATGGCAATGAATGCACGCTGAAACGACGGCGCCGCAAGAATGAAGGCGGCCTCGATGAGGACCTCTTCAATCGAAGAGGAGAGGAATGGAAGGGCTATCGAGACAAGACCGAGGGATGGATCATAGAAGCTATCACCGTTAGGGGCCCCCTACTTCCTGGTGGAGCGCGTGGGAATCCCGTCACGATACTCTGTGTGAGAGCCGAGTTCAAGTGTGATCCCAAGAGAGACGAGGACAAGAAGAAGGCGGGATACATCACATCGCCGAGTCAGTTGCCCGGTGAGACCTGGGAGGAGTTCGAGAAGCGACTAGATCGCCCTCCAGTTGTCTGGGATCTAGGCACCGTCGGGGCGTCGGGCACGTACCGGTACAATGAACCACGGGACCGTAGCGGAGGGTGCTTTCACGGAGGAGGCGGGGTCAACTGCAAATGCGAAGGCTGCGGCGCGAAGCACGCGATTGCCAGAGACGCGACGTGGAGCCTAGCCGTCGCGACGGGCGGTCGCGCGCGCGCGCTCGGTGCTTTCTGGCAGATTGCGGTTGTATTTGACCACCTGCTCCACGCCGCGGCGCGAGTTCCCCGAATGAGCGGACCTGTGCGCAACAGGGAGGATACGACCGCCTCTGTGGGTCATGACGAGAACTGATAGTGTTCTGAGTCGGGCTGGTGAGTGAGGAAAGGGAGATGTAACGGCCGAAGGCGCGCCGGGTAGCATGGTGTTGCATGAAGTGTGTGTGTGGCGCCCGGGCGGCCAGATCCGGGCGGACTCGGCGGTCGGCGCGAAGAGCACCTCGGGCTGCCCCGGGCAACCCCCTCGAGGCGTGTGGCCGGCCCCGCTGCTGCGGGTTCCGGAACATTGTGGCCCTGCGGATCGTGAGGTGGCTTTGGCGAAGAGATCGTTGCGACGGTCGCCGTCGGATGCCGGCCAAGCGGCTGAGTGAGGCCGAGCGGAAGACGATGATCGCGACGGCGAACGCGCCACACCACAAAGAACCTCTTGCCGAGGCACGCCAGGAGACGGGACCGTCCGTTCTCGGCCACGCCTGTAGCGGGTGTCGCCCGTAGCGGGTGAGCAGCCGGCCACGCGGCAAGGTGGCCGATCTGTGACAAGTGTCCGCATCGCCGCGGGAGGGCTCCGCGGGACATGGTATAAGGGATTGCGATGGGACAAGTGACCGAGACCGGCAGCAGTGGCAGCTGCCGTATTCGTGTCAACGCTTCCGCGTTCGCCAACGTCCTAATGCCGCAAGCGGCCTCGGAGCTGGCCCGTAGCGGGCTTCCTCAGCAGGAGTCGCGCTGCATGATCTCATCGCGCAGCCCGGCACGAGCACCGAGGCGATTCTCGGAAGTCGGTCAGTACTTCCCCGTAGGTCCTAGGGAGCCCGCGCGATGACGCGTGCGCTTGTGTTCTTGGTGTGCCTGATACCCTGCGTCGGAGTCTGGATGGTGATCGGCCGCTGGGCGGACAACCGAAAGGCGCCGGCGCAGTCTGTGCCAGAGACGATGGCGGTTGTCGTTGTTCAGGTCGTAGACGCCGCTGGCAAGGGCTCTGCGGGCGCGCGCGTCGCGGACAGGCCTACGGATTTCATGGGGAGGTGTGAAGTCAGGATCGCTGCTGACAAGCAGGTAACCCTCCCGGTACTTCGCGAGGGATACTGCCCCGCCGCGATCTCTGTGGGGCCACTCGCCGCAGGCGCAAGGATGGCGCGGTGGGTCCGGCTCGAGCGTGGTCGCACGCTCGAGGCTAGGTTTCTGGTCCGGGAAACGGGCGAGCCGGCCGTCGGCGCAACTGTACGACTTGAGGCGTTCGGTGCCCCCGTGGACGCGTTGGCGAAGCGGTGGGCGACGACCGACTCGGGTGGCGTTGTGCGCTTCGAGGGAGTTCCAGACTGCTACTTGGAGCTGACGGCGACACGACGCAACGTGAGCGACACCTTTCGCATCCAGTTGGTCGAGGGCCGCGTCCCGGAACCGATCGTCATCGAGGCACGCGCCGCAACGCACGTCGTCGTGGATATCGTTGGCCAGGACGGTGCTCCCGTGCGGGGCGCTCGGGTGCTGGGGCTAGGGGACGCCACGAGCTCGCCACGTGTCACGATCTCCGACGACGGCCTCTACGAGACCGACGTACCGGAAGGCGGGGAGTGCGTCATCGATGCGATCGATGCCTCGTCGTGGGCCAGGGGAGGCCTGAAGCTAGTCGCGGACGGTCGACCTGAACGGCGCGAGCGCGTCGTGCTTGCTGCGGCACGCGATCGTACCGACGCGCACGAGCTGCGGCTGCGCGTGGTTGACCGAGTCACGCAGGAGGGGATCCCCGCGGCCCGCGTGATGATCGAATTCGACTCGCCGGCGCTCCACCATGTGGCGGCGCACAGCGACGCTCTTGAGATCCCCGACATGAAGACTGACCACGAGGGCAATCTGGTCGTGTCCGCGGTTCCGTTCGGGCACGTCGTTGCGTATGCCAGCCATCCCGACTACGCGGGAGGAGAGGGGGTCTCTATTTCTGGTAGGGCAGGCGTTCTTGACGGAGTCGTGTACATGATGCCCAAGGACCCATCGCGGATGGTGATCTGTCGCGCCGAGCGTCCAGTCCAAATCGAATGGGCATGGAAGGCAGAGAGCGAGCACGGCGTCATCGAGCTGAGCGGGTTCAGTGCCGAGGCAAAGACATGCGAGATTCGCTACCGCCCCAGAGTCGATATCGCGCGCGACTGCGTGCTTGAGAACGTGGCAATCGGTTCGCACGACGTCAAGCTCCCGCTCTACCCGATGGGGGGTCTGCTCGTTCGTTGCTCCGAACTCGGTGGTCACGCCGTGCCGCGTGCATGGATTGCCGTTGAAGGCGATGGGTTCTCTGGAAACGTGCGCAAGGAGGATCCGCGCGGCGAGATGCTCGTGCGCGACCTTCCTGCCGGTAACGTGGATGTGTGGTTGCTCGCAGAGGGGCGGGGCGAAGTCGGTCCCATGGCTTGTGTGATCCCTGAGGGTGGGCGGGTCGAGATCGATGCACGGTTCGGTCCGCGATGCGCGCTCCTGGGTACGCGCCTGACGCTCGTCGACGGGGAGCCGGGCTCTGGCTTCCAGGTTGTCCTGCTCGACCCAGTCGGGGCGCCGATCGATGTCGTCTCCGAGCGTTTCTTGGATCCGATGTGGGGGCGTCCGGTGTTTGAGACCTTCTCGGACGGCCGGTGCTACATACCCCTGTCCGCGCAGGAGATCTCGGTCGCGTTCCGTGGTGTCGTCCGCGTGTCTCGCGGCGAGTCGTTGGGGGAGTGGGGTGGCCCCCTCATCGGTCCCGAGAGGATCGTGGTCCCCCGCGAGGGGATCGTCGACCTGGATGTGAGGCTCGATTGGAGTGTGTTCGTGTCGGGAGTCGAGCCCGACGACATCGTCTCGGAGTTCCGCAGCGGCGACCTGATCGTGTCGTGGGGGGGTAGGACGGTGCGGGACGTCGACGACTGCACGCCCTTGGAGGGGCCACTCCGTGTCATCGTGCGCCGCGGAGTCGAGATTGTCGAGATCGACCTGCCGCGTGGGGCGCAGGCACCAATCCTCGACAGGAAGTACTTTGTGGTGCGGTAGGCTTGTCCCTGCAGCCGATGGACGGCGACTTCGTGTGGCTGTGGCGGCCCAAGCACCGCATGGACGGCGAGTTCCGGGCCGCGGACGCGGGGGCGTGCGGTTCGGAGGCGGCTTGTTCGGAGGCATCGCGGGGAACTGCGGACGGAGCGCGTCGCCGGCGGGGACGGACGAAGACGTGATGTGGGAAGAGCGAGGGCTACGCCGCGCGACACAGACGGAGCACGGGGAGTCGGCGGTCGCCTGCGAGGAGGCGGACGGCGAGCACGCCGGGGATTCCCGGTCACGGCCACTGAAGCGCGTCGGTTCGGTTCCTTACGGTTCACATACGGTTTCAGTCCGTTTCGATGCCGGTTGGCTACGGGAGCGTAGCGTGACCGAATGCGTGACCGGCGCGGACCCCGCGAGCCCGCCGTGGCCTCGCCAGTTGCCGTAACTCCGCGCCGGGCCTACACTAACGCTCCCGACGGAGGGCTGCCGGAGCGGTTGAACGGGCCGGTTTTGGAAGGCGGCAAGCTCCGCGCTCGGCCCGAGGATCCGTCTGGTACCCTCCCCGCCCATGCGGTGGGGGTTTGTCCTCGACCAAGATGCCTGCATCGGCTGCCACGCCTGCACCGTCGGCTGCAAGCAGGAGAACGACGTCCCGCTCGGGGCCTTCAGGACCTGGGTCAAGTGGATCGAGCACGGCCAGTTCCCGGAGACCAAGCGGGCGGCCGCCGTCCTCCGCTGCAACCACTGCGAGGACGCCCCCTGCGTCGAGATCTGCCCGACCGTCGCGCTCCACAAGCGCACGGACGGCATCGTGGACCTCGACCGCGACCGCTGCATCGGCTGCGCCTCCTGCATGCAGGCCTGCCCCTACGACGCGATTCACATCGACCCCCGCGAAGGGACCGCCGCAAAGTGCCACTTCTGCGCCCACCGGCTCGAGGTCGACCTCGCGCCGGCCTGCGTCGCCGTCTGCCCCGAGCAGGCCATCAAGGTCGTCGACCTCGACGATCCCGCGATCCGCGCGGAGCTCCGCGACCGGAAGGCGGCCGTCCGGAAGCCCGAGCGCGGCACGCGGCCGCAGACCTTCTACCTGGGCGCGGACCCCGCGGCCTTGGATCCGCTCGCGGTCGACGGCTCGCGCACGCTCTCCCACGCCGAGGTCCCCGATCCGCTGCCCGCCTTCGGCACCAAGGAGGCGCGCGCCGTCTACGACGTGCCGAAGCCGCGGCTCTGGGGCGGCCACATCTCCGCCTACATGGTCACGAAGGCGATCGCCGCGGGCGCGCTCCTCTGCGCCGCGGCGAGCGCGTGGAGCGACCGCCTGAGCGGCCCCCTCTGCGGCCTCCTGAGCCTCGCCTTCACCGCCGTCACGCTGCTCCTCCTCGTCGGCGACCTCGGCCAGCCGCGCCGCTTCTGGTTCCTCCTCACGAAGCCGAACACGCGCTCGTGGCTCGTCCGCGGCGGCTGGATCCTCACCGCGCATGCGCTCCTGAGCCTCCCGTGGCTCTTCATGGAGAACGCCGCGCTCGCGATCCTCTGCATCCCCGTGGCGCTCGCGACCGCGGTCTACACCGCGTTCCTCTTCCGGCAGGCGCGCGGCCGCGAGCTCTGGTGCGAGGACCGGCTGCTCCCGTTCCACCTCGGCGCGCAGGCGCTGGCCGCGGCCTCCGCGATCGGCTGGTTCTTCGGCGAGTGGAGCATCCCCTGGCTCGCGCTCCACGCGGGGATCGTCGTGGCCCATGCGCTCTGGCCCCAGCCCACGCCCGGCGCGCGCGCGGGCCACCATCTCATGCTCAAGGACCCGCTCTACGGTCTCGGGGTCGCGCTCGCGCTCGGCGCGATCCTTCTGCCGCCGCTCGCGATCCTCTCCTTCGCGTGCCTCGACCACGCGTACGTGAAGGCGGGGCAGGAGGTGCCGCTGTCGTGAGGTTCTTGCCGGATCAGCTCACGGCGGCGCCGCCGCCCGCGAAGTGGGACCATTTCGTCGAGTACGACGCGAAGGCGTGGCCGCGCCGCGTGAAGCGCGAGATGCGGCTCGTGCCGACGATCTGCTTCAACTGCGAGTCCGCGTGCGGGCTCCTCGCCTACGTGGACAAGGAGACGGGCAAGGTCCGCCGCTTCGAGGGCAACCCGGTGCACCCGGGAAGCCGCGGCCGCGTGTGCGCGAAGGGACCTGCGACCTTCAACCAGGTGGAGGATCCGCACCGGATCCTCTATCCGCTGAAACGGGTGGGGCCCCGGGGAGGGGGGAAGTTCGAGCGCGTCACGTGGGAGGAGGTGCTTCAGACCCTCGGCGCGCGGATCGGCAAGGCGCTCCGCGAGAACCGGAGGACCGAGGTCATGTACCACGTCGGCCGCCCGGGCCACGACGGGGTCATGGAGCGGATCCTCCGCGCGTGGGGCGTGGACGGCCACAACAGCCATACGAACGTATGCTCCAGCGCCGCGCGCGTGGGCTACGCGCTCACGTGGGGGGCCGACCGGCCGTCGCCCGACTACGCGAACGCGAAGACGATCCTCCTCATGAGCGCGCACCTGGAGTCGGGCCACTACTTCAACCCGCACGCGCAGCGGATCATCGAGGGGAAGACGAAGGGGGCGAAGCTCGTCGTCATGGACCCGCGGCTCTCGAACACCGCGGCGAAGGCGGACCTCTGGCTCCCGACGTGGCCCGGCTCCGAGACGACGATCTGCCTCGCGATCGCGCGCCACCTCCTCGAGACGGGGAGGTACGACGCGGAGTTCGTGAAGGGGAACACGAACTGGGAGGAGACGCTCGCGCACCTGCACGGCGGGCGGCCCCCGGAGCCCCCTCGCTTCGACGCCTTCGTGAAGGCGTGGATGGAGCAGCTCTCGCCCTACACCTTCGAGCGCGCGGAGAAGGAGAGCGGCGTTCCCGTGGCGAAGCTCCTCGCGGCCGCCGACGCCGTCGCCGAGGCTCGGGGCGGCCTCGCGGCGCACGTCTGGCGCGGCCCCGCGACCGGCAACCTCGGCGGCTGGCAGACCGCGCGCGCGCTCGAGCTGCTCGTCGTGCTCACGGGATCGGTCGGGACGTCGGGCGGCACCTCGCCGAACGTCTGGCACAAGTTCGTGCCGAAGGCGTTCATGGACCCGCCGCCGCAGAAGGTGTGGAGCGAGCTCCTCTACCCGCGCGAGTACCCGCTCTCGTACCACGAGATGAGCTTCCTCCTCCCGTACCTCGCGACGCGCGAGAAGCGGATCGACACCTACTTCACCCGCGTCTTCAACCCGGTCTGGACCTACCCCGACGGGAGCGCGTGGATCGAGCTCCTGACCGACGAGGAGCGCCTCGGCTGCCACGCCGCGCTCACGCCGACGTGGAACGAGACCGCGCGCTACGCCGATTTCGTGCTCCCGATGGGGCACGGGCCCGAGCGGCACGACCTGATGAGCCAGGAGACGCACGCGGGCGCGTGGATCGGCTTCCGGCAGCCGGTCGCGCGCGTGCTCGCGGAGCGCGACGGGCGGAAGGTGCAGTTCACCTACGAGACGAACCCCGGCGAGGTGTGGGAGGAGGAGGAGTTCTGGATCGAGCTCTCGTGGCGGATCGACCCGGACGGCTCGCTCGGGGTGCGGAAGCACTTCGAGTCGCCCTACCGGCCGGGCGGGAAGCTCACGATCGACGAGCACTACCGCTGGATCTTCGAGAACTCCGTCCCCGGGCTGCCGGAGGCGGCCGCGAAGGAGGGGCTGACGCCGCTCGCGTACATGCGCCGCTACGGCTGCTTCGAGGTGAAGCGCGACCAGTACCGGCTGCACGAGAAGGGCGGCTTCAAGACGCCGAGCGGGAAGATCGAGATCTTCTCGAAGACGCTCACGGAGTGGGGCTGGCCCGAGCACGCGATGCCGGGCTCGATCGAGAGCCACGTCGCGAAGGCCGCGCTCGCGGACGGCGAGATGTGCCTCGTGCCGACGTTCCGGCTGCCGACGCTCATCCACTCCCGCTCCGCGAACGCGCAGTGGCTCTACGAGATCAGCCACAAGAACCCGCTGTGGATCCACCCGCGCGACGCGGAGCGGCTCGGCGTGACCGAGAGGGACCTCGTGCGCGTGGAGACGGAGATCGGCTGGTTCGTGCTGCGGCCGTTCGTGACCGAGAGCGTCGCGCCGGGGATCGTCGCGTGCAGCCACCACCTCGGGCGCTGGCACCAGAAGCACGATGCGGACAAGAGCTCGCCCTTCGCGAGCGCGGCCGTCGAGCTCTCCATGGAGGGCGGGGTCTGGCGGTGGCGCCGCGTGGAGGGGGGTGACGGGGCTCCGGGGGCAGGGGGGGACCCGGCTGCCGTGGCATCGGCCGGCTGGTGGCGCGAGCAGGGCGTCCACCAGAACATGACCTTCCCGGTCCACGCGGACCCGATCAGCGGCATGCACTGCTGGCACCAGCGCGTGCGCGTGCGGAAGGCGGAGCCCTCCGACCGCTACGGCGACGTGGTCGTCGACCGGAGCCGCGCGCGAGCGGTCCATGCGGCGTGGGCGCGGCTCGCGCGGCCCCCGAAGGGCGGGCTCCGCCGGCCCCTCTGGCTCGCCCGCGCCGTCCGCCCGACGGACGACGCCTACCGTCTCCCGGAGTGAACGCCCGGCCGGCGCGGCCCGAGGGCCACGTCGAGAAACCTGGACGCGCGCCGCCCTTGCGAGGCGTCCCTTCGCACTGGCCCGCCGCTTGCGTTCGCGCCTGCCAAGGCTGCCGATGCGGCAGTCGAGATAGGGAGTTTCTGTCGCCGACGGCGTCGGCAGTAGAGGGAGATCAACCGTGCGAATTCTCACCATTCTCGGCGCGAGCATCGTCGCGTTCTCGCTGCTTGCCGCGCCGGCCCGGGCGGACTCGGAGGAGCCGTCCAACAACACGTCGGAGAACGTCTTCGTCGTCTTCGACTTCGGCGGGTTCAGCGGGGACGGCTCCGACCAGGAGCAGCTGAGCCTCCAGAACTACGAGAAG
>JAKLKT010000706.1 GCA_023150495.1 Planctomycetota bacterium | reverse complement strand
GGGCGCTGCGCGCCCTCGCGACGCTACGCCGCGAGGACGCGGAGCCGAAGGAGATCGAGGAGGCGCGCGAGAGCCTGCGCGATGCGCTCGCGGACCTCCCGGTGCGCGCCGCCGTCGAGCGCTGGGCCGACGCGTTCGACATCGAGGTGCCGGTCGAGCCGGTCGAGGCGACGCCCGACGCCTACCGCGTCGACAGCCCCTTCCGGATGGCGAAGCGCGAGGTCACGAACGACCAGTACTTCGAGTTCCTCGGCGCGTGGGCGAGGAAGGCGGGGAGGCCCGTCCATCCCCATCTCCTGCCGGGCAGCTGGACGCGCAGCACGGGCCGGCGCGACGTGCCGAGGATCTACGACCGCGACCAGGGGGACTTCCCCGTCGTGAACGTCTCGATCGACGCAGCCCTCGAGTTCTGCGGCTGGTTCTGGGAGGAGCGGCTCGGCGCCGACCCCGATCTCGTCGTGGACCTGCCGACGTGGAAGGAGTACCTCCTCGCGGCGCGCGGCGACAACCTAACCTACAACTACCCGTGGGGCCCTGCGCTCCGGCAGGGCGAGCGCGTGAACCTGGGCACCTCGGGGCTCTGGAGCGTCACGGAGAGGAAGCCCGGGGAGGAGCGGACGCCCGAGGAGTTCTACAACGGGTTCCTCGACCTCGTCGGCAACGCGGCGGAGTGGGTCTACTGGTGGAGCGACCTGATCGTCGCGGGCGGCTGGTCCTACCAGGAGGCCGTGTACAAGGTGACCCGGCAGTCCGGCCGCCTCCTCACGCCGTTCTCGCCCGCCGGCTTCCGGGAGATCCGGGAGAAGGGCATGACGGCCGACGTCGGGTTCCGTCCCGTGATCCGGCGGGCGCCGGCGATGCCCGCGTTCGTCGCCGTGACATCGGGCCCCGTGCGGCACCGGCCCTGCCCCGAAGGCATCCTCCCGCCCGAGCTCCTCGGCGTCGAGGACGAGGCCGAGGGCGAGGACGGCGAGCCGGAGACGCTCGAGGACATCCGCAAGAAGCGCGAGCCCCCGGTCTCCTTCGCCCTCGAGACCGACCGCGTCGAGCGCGACTTCGAGATCTCGGCGACCGAGGTGACGAACCGGCAGTACCTCGCCTTCCTCGCCGACGTGGCGCCTCACCATCCGAAGGGGGAGATCGCCCAGCTCGTGCCGCGGGGATGGCAGCGAACCAACCGGCTCGTGCGATTCGAGGAGGATGCCGGCGGGATCCCGGATCCGGAGCGCCCGCTCGTGCGCGCGTACGACGGCTACTACGTCCAGTGGGAGAAGCTCGAGAAGCTCTACGCGCCGGGCCAGGAGAACGCCCCCGTGGAGGGCGTCACGGTCGAGCAGGCCGACGCCTACGCGGCGTGGCTCTCCGGCAGGTTCGGCCGCCGCTGCTCGATCCCGACCGTGGCGCAGTACCTCCGGGCCGCGCGCGGCGACGGCACCTCCCCCTACCCGTGGGGCGACGACGAGAACGACCCCGAGCTCTCGCCCTCCTGCCGGCTGGAGCCCTCCTTCTCCCGCTCGTTCGCGCTCGCGCCGTCGGCCGCGCGCCCCATCGTCGGGCTCGCGGGCAACGTCGCGGAGTTCGTCCGGGACGAGGGGCGGGTGCTCCTCGCGGGCGGCTTCTACGAGCTGCCGCCGAGGCTCGTCACGCTCGACTGCTTCCTCGACGCGGGCTGGGACAGCCTGCAGTACGTGCTCGAGCCGGGCGACTGGGACTGGCCGATCGAGGACGCCTGGGACACCGACACCCGCCCGCGCCTCT
>JAKLKT010000705.1 GCA_023150495.1 Planctomycetota bacterium | reverse complement strand
TCACCGGCGAGGGGAGCACGAACTGCCCCGCCTCGGTGAACGTGGGTTTCGGGTAGCGCATGCGCGCGCGGTCGATCATCCGCTTCACGTCGCGGATCGCCGCCGGCCGCATCTCCGGCTGCGGCTGGAGGCACGCCTGCACGATCTCGTCGAGCTCGGGGACCCCGCGCGCCTTCAGCTTCTCGGCGACCGACGGCATCGGCCCCTCGAGCTTCTTCTGCTGGATCTCGAGCGTGCTCGTGCCGCGGAACGGGTGCGTCCCGGTGAGCATGAAGAAGAGCGAGCCGCCGAGCCCGTAGATGTCGACCGCCGCGGCCATCGGGTCCTGCCCCGGCCGCGGCTGCACCTGCTCCGGCGCGCAGAAGATGATCGTGCCCGCCGGCGCGCTCGCGAGCCCGCCCGCCTCCGTGAGCGCGAGGCTGAAGTCGATGAGCACCGTGCGGTAGCTGCCCTCCTCGACCATCACGTTGGAGGGCTTCACGTCGCGGTGGACCATGCCGCGCTTGTGGACGGCATCAAGCGCCCCGCACATGTCCGCCGCGACCTGCAGCGCCTCGGGCACCCAGAGGCGTCCCGCCTTGCCGAGCTGCGTCGCGGTGAGCCCGTCCACGTAGTCCATGACGAGGAAGGACTCGCCGTTCTTCATCCGCCCCGTCGAGAGGATCCGGACGATGTTGTCGTGGTGGATCTGCGAGAGCGACTTCGCCTCCTCGACCGCCCGCGCGACGTTCGCCTCGGTCGCCCGGTCGGGCCGGAGGATCTTGAACGCGACCTTCGTCCCGCTCTTCACGTCGCGCGCCTCGAAGAGGAGTCCCATGCCCGACACCGCCACGAGCTTCGTGAGGGAGAACCCGAGGTCCATCGCGGGGTCCACGAACTGGATCCCCTCGGGCCCGAGGTCCTTGGTCGTCGTGTCGTTGACCTCCGCCCCGGGGAGGGGCCCGGCGGGGGGGCCGGCCGCCCGGCGCACGGTGACCACGGTGCGCCCCATCTTCACCTCGTCCCCGTCGGCGAGCTTCTGGTCGGCGAGGATCCGCTCCCCGTTCACGAAGATCCCGTTCCGGGCGCCCATGTCCTCGACGAAGAGGTCGCCGGCCCGCTCCAGGAACCGGCCGTGCTCGCGGGAGCAGTAGTCGTCCGGGAGCCGGACGGACGCGGTGGGGCCCCGGCCGAGGACGAGGGGCGCCTCGCCCACCGGAACCTCGCGCCGCAGGTTGCCGGAGCTGACGACGAGGACGTACTTATGTGCCATCGGGCGCCTGGAGGATTATAGGAACGGCAGGGACCCGGCCCAACCTTGAGCCCGGTTCCGGGCCGCCGCGAGGGGGGATGGGAGGGTGCGCGCGGGAGGGAAGGGCGCGCCCCGGCGAAGTTGATAGAGTGTCGGCCCGGCCCACGGGGGCCAAAGGAGAGAGCCGGCGTTGATCTTCTCGGGCGAAATCTGCGTCTACTGCGGCCGTCCGATCACCCTGGACGACAACAACCCGCAGGTGGCGCGGTGCCGCAAGTGCTCCGCCCCGCACCACACCCAGTGCTGGTTCGCGAGCAACGAGAAGTGCACGGTCGCGGGGTGCGACGGCAAGGCGAGCGACATCGGCCCGCCGAAGCTCAAGGAGCCGGTCGGCGAGATCTGCCCCTTCCTCCCCCCGGAGACCCCGAGGAAGGAGGGCGTCGACGCGGTCCCCGCGAAGTGCCTCCGGAGCCGGTGCATGCTCTACGACGGGATCGAGAAGCGCTGCGCGCTCGGCGAGATCGCCTACACCCTC
>JAKLKT010000704.1 GCA_023150495.1 Planctomycetota bacterium | reverse complement strand
CCGCCCCCGCGGCCCCGGCCGCCGGGAAGCCGAAGAAGCCGAAGGCCGAGAGGAAGCCGGCCGTCCCGAAGGCCCCCCCGCGCCTGAAGATCGTCTGGGCGGTCTGCGACCACACGCTGAAGACGCTCAAGACCTTCCCGTACCCGGAGCGGCGCGCCGCGGAGCTCGAGGCGGACCGCCTCCAGAAGGCGAAGGGCAAGGAGCACGTGGTCCGGGCCGAGCGCGTGCCCATGACCGCCGCGCCCGCCGAAGCGCGCCGCTAGCTCGCGCCGAAGCTCGCGCGGCGGGCGAAGGCGGGCCACAATCCGGCCCCATGGAGCTGCGCGGCGCTGTTGCACTGGTCACGGGAGGGAGCGCGGGCATCGGTCGCGCCGTCGCCCAGGCCCTGAAGGCGGAGGGCGCGCTGGTCACGATCACCGGGCGCGACCGGCAGCGACTCGAGGGGGCTTCGGGGGCGCTCGGCGTCGCCGCGATCGCGGGCGACGTCGGGAGCGAGGAGGACGCCCGGCGGACCGTCGCCGAGGTGGTCGCGCGGCACGGGCGTCTCGACATCCTCGTCAACAACGCGGGCATCGGGTCCTTCGCACCGCTCGTCGAGACCGATCTCTCGAGCTTCGAGCGCGTCTACCGCACCAACGTCTTCGGCGCGTTCCTGATGGCGCGCGAGGCGGCGCGGCAGTTCGTGCGGCAGCGGTCGGGACACCTCGTGAACATCTCCTCGACCGCGGGGACGAAGGGGTTTGAGGGCGGCACGGTCTACGCCTCGTCGAAGTTCGCGCTCAGGGGGATGACCGAGTGCTGGCGCGAGGAGCTCCGGCGCTCCAACGTCCGCGTGATGCTCGTCAACCCGAGCGAGGTACTCACGGGCTTCGGCGGCAGGCCGCCGCCGGAGAACCCGAGGAAGCTCCGGCCGCGGGAGATCGCCGACGCGATCGTCGGCGCGCTCAAGGTCGACGACCGCGGCTTCCTCCCCGAGTTCTCCGTCTTCGCGACGAACCCCTTCTGATGCCGCGCGGGAAGAGGGTCTTCCTCGTCGGGCTCGTCGCGCTCGCGACCGTGCCCGTCGTCTACCTGCTCACGCGGCCGTCCACGGGCGAACCGCTGACGCCCGAGCGCCTCGCCGCGGCGCGTGCCCTCTGGAAGGAGAAGGGCCCCGGGTCCTACGTGGTCGACGTCGACGTGCGCGACGCGCACCACCGCGTCGAGGTGAGGGACGGGAAGGTCGTCTCCATGACGACCGACGGCAGGGAGGCCCCCGAGCGGGTGCGCGCGTACTGGACCGTCGAGGGCATGTTCCAGTCGCTCTCCGAGGAGCTCTCGAACCTGCGACGCCCGGAGGCCGCCTTCGGCGTCTCCGACCCGTCGCGGGTGATGCTCCGCGCCCTGTTCGACGAGCAATACGGCTACCCGGCCCGCTTCCTGCGCCACGTGGAGGGCGAGACGCGCAGCGTCGAGTGGCAGGCGCGGCTCGCGGAGCGGTGAGCCGCACTCTCCCCCCGGCCCCCTCTCTTTCCTCTTGCCTCCTACTACGACTGTAGTAGGATCGCGCCCGTGCTGACGGATGCCGAGTGGAAGGTGATGCGCTGCCTCTGGGAGAAGTCCCCGGCGACCGCGCGCGACGTCGCCACGAGGCTCGACACGGGCTGGGCCTACACCACGGTGAGGACCTTCCTCGACCGGCTGGCCGGGAAGGGTGCCGTGCGGGCCAAAAAGGCAGGCGGGACGCTCGCCTACGCGCCCGTCCTCACGCGCTCGCAGGCGCGCCGCACGGCCG
>JAKLKT010000703.1 GCA_023150495.1 Planctomycetota bacterium | reverse complement strand
CACCGCCCCCGTGAAGGCCCTCTCCAACCAGAAGTTCCGGGACTTCCGGGGGACCCTCGGCGAGGACAGGGTCGGCATCATGACGGGGGATGTCACCATCAACGGCGGCGCGCCCCTGCTCATCATGACGACCGAGGTCTTCCGCAACACGATCTTCGAGGATCCGAGGAACCTCGACGACTGCCACGCCGTGATCTTCGACGAGATCCACTACCTCGACGACCGCGAGCGGGGCACGGTGTGGGAGGAGTCGATCATCTTCGCCCCCGACCACATCCGCATCGTCGGCCTCTCGGCCACCATCCCCAACATCGAGGAGGTCGCCGACTGGATCCGCTCCATCCGCTCCGTCCCGCTCGAGGTCGTCGAGCGCCACCGCCGCCCCGTGCCGCTGCGCCACTTCGTCTACCACGACGAGGCGGGCGTGAAGACGCTGAAGGAGCTGCGCCACGAGCGCCCCCGCGCCCGCGGCCACGGCGGACGCTGGCAGAGGGGCCGGGGCGGGTTCAACCGGGGGCGCACCCACCGCCACCTCGTCGACTACCTCCACCGCCACGACCTCCTCCCCTGCCTCTACTTCTCCTTCAGCCGGAGGGAGTGCGGGGAGCGGGCCGAGGAGAACTCCCACCGGGACCTCCTGACGGAGACGGAGCGCGCGGAGCTCCTCGGGAAGTTCGACGAGCTCTGCACCCTCTACCAGCTCGAGGAGACCGACGCCTCGCGCCAGCTGCGGCGCCTCTGCGGGCGCGGCATCCTCTACCACCACGCGGGGCTGCTCCCGGTGCACAAGGAGATCGTCGAGCGCCTCTTCACCACGGGTCTCGTCAAGCTCCTCTTCACCACGGAGACCTTCGCGCTCGGCGTGAACATGCCCGCCCGCACCGTCTGCTTCGCGTCGCTCAAGAAGTTCGACGGCGTCCGCCTCGACTGGATGCTCGCCCGCGAGTACGGCCAGATGGCCGGGCGCGCCGGCCGCCAGGGGATCGACGACTGCGGCTACGTCTACTCCATCGTGGACGACCGGGACCTCGACTACCGGGCCATGGAGCACCTCTTCGACGGGCCGCTGGAGCCGGTGCGGAGCCGCCTCGACATCGACTACGCGACCCTCCTGAACCTCTACGCCATCGTGGGGGAGCGGGTGGGCGAGGCCTACGAGCGCTCCCTCGCCCGCTTCCAGCGGGAGCGCATGGAGCGGGACCGCGGCCCGTCCCGCGCGCGGCCGCCGAAGGAGGCGGAGTTCATCCACCGGCGCATCGACGTCCTGAAGCGGCTCGGGTACATCGCCGGCGGGGCGCTCACGGACAAGGGGCGGTTCGCGGCGGCCGTTCAGGGCTTCGAGGTCCACGCGGCGGAGTTCCTCGAGGCGGGGCTCCTCCACCTCTGCGACCCGCCCCTGCTGGTGCTGCTCTTCTGCGCGGTCGTCTTCGAGGAGCGGCGCGGGGACGCGTCGGACCGCATCGCGCCGGGGACGCTGGAGACCATCCGCCAGAGGGCGGAGCAGTGCGTCACCCGGTTCCGGCGCGCGGAGTTCGACGCGGGCCTCGAGGACCTCTCCAAGGAGATCGACTGGAAGATGTCCGGCCCCGCGATGCTCTGGGCCGGGGGCTGCACCTGGGAGGACCTCGCCGAGCACACGACCGTGAGCGACGGCGACCTGGTGCGCACCTTCCGCCAGGCGATCCAGGTGATGCGCAACGTCCGCAACGCGCTCCCGCTCGTGGGCGCGGGGGACCTCGAGGACCGCTTCAACCGCGCCATCGCCTCGGTGAACCG
>JAKLKT010000019.1 GCA_023150495.1 Planctomycetota bacterium | reverse complement strand
GAACGCGGTGACCGCGTGCGACCGCTCGATGTCGGTGAGGCGCACGCGCCCGATCTCGCCCTTGCGCGCGGCGCGGGAGAGCTCCGGCGCGGCCGCGGGATCCGCGGCGATGCCGCACGCGTGGAGCAGGTGTGCCGCCTCCTCGCCGTCCGGGAGGCGGTCCGCCGCCAGCTGCGCGACGAGGTCCATGCGGAGCTTCGCGTCGCCGCGCGCGCGCAGCCCGAGCGAGAAGAGCGCGAGGCCGCGGAGGCGCCCTCCGAGCGCGGTCGGGTTCCTGAGCACCCAGCCGAAGAACTCGCGGACGTTCTCGGTCGTGTTCTCGTTCGCGAACGGGCCGAGGAGGCCGAGCCCGACCGCAGCCGCCTCGCGCACGTCCATCGGCTCCGTGTCCCGCATGATCGTCTCGACGAAGCGGCGCGCGTCCTCCTCGCCCCCCGCGCGGCCGAGCGCGATGAGCGCGGAAGCGCGCACCATGCGATCGGGGTCCTTCCCCGCGAGCTCGCGGAGCGTCGCGAGCACGTCCGGCCGCCGCGCGCCGAGCGGATCGGGCCGCAGCGGCCCGTCGCCCGTGAGCACGATCCGGTCGCGCATCATCCCCCGGAGCCCGAGCAGGTGCTCGCGGTTGTACTCCCACCAGTAGCGCCACCCGTCGCCGTCTCCCGACGACCTCCGCGTCACGCGGTCCGGCCGGACCTTCGGCCTGCCCTGGTCCGGCGGCGCGGGCGGGGGCGCAGGCTGGCCCGGGTCCCCCGGATCGGGAGTCGGCGTCTCGGGCGTCGGCGGGTTCTCCGGCTCGCGCCACTTCGTGGGCGTCTCCGGATTGTTCGGGTTGGGCGCCGGCGGCGGGGGCGGCGGGGGCGGCGGCGGAGGCGTCGTCGACCCGTGGCCCCCCGCGGGGACCGCGGCCAGGAGAACGAGGAAAAGGACTCCCGCCAGCCGCATCGCCGAACCCTCCTGCCAGATTGTAGACCGGTCTTCGGATGGCGTCGGACGCGAATCAACTGTTTTTTTCGACCTGCACCAGGCAGTCGAAAAACACGGCCCCGTGCCCCATGTCGGTCGCGTCGTCGTGCGTGAACACGTTCGCGCTTAGGCCGTCCCGGCTGATCCAGCGCCCCTGCGGCAGCATGACGACCCCTTGCCGCACCGCGTCGTCCACGAGGGCCTTGAGGGACGCCTCGCCGCGGTCGTTGAAGACGCGCACGAGGTTGCCAGTGGCGATCCCCCGTGCGCGGGCGTCCGCGGGGTGCAGAAGGAGGGGGGCCGGGGGGGAGGGGTCGCCCGGCTGGACGAGCTGGCTGCAGTGCCGGTCCCGCGTCTTGGGCGTGACCAGGTGCAGCGGGTACCGCTTGAACCGCTCCGGGTCGTTCTGCTCCGACTCGCGCGACGGCACGTAGAGCGGCAGCGGATCGACGCGCCACGAGATCTCCGCGGCGGTGCTCCGGATCTCCACGCGGCCCGAGGGCGTCGGGAATCGCCGGTCGGCGAACGGCACATGGGCCGGGCCGTGGCGCGCGAAGGGTTGCTTCCGCAGCCGGTTCGCGGAGAGGCCCGCGGGGAGCACCCGGTCGATCATCTCGACGGGATCGAGGTCGAACTGCTCCGTCGGGTAGCCGAAGAGCGCCGCGAGCGAACGGTAGATCTCCCGCTCGGTCCGCGCCTCGGCGGGCGGATCGACGCACTTGGGCTTCAGCCGGATCACTCCGTCCCACGGCCCCTGCACGATGTCGGTCTCCTCGAACATCGACTTCGCGGGCAGGACCACGTCGGCGCGCTGCGCGGTGTCCGTGAGCCAGAGGTCGATCGCGCACACGAAGTCGAGGCGGCGCAGGGCGTAGTGGACCGCCGCGGCGTTGGGCGTCTGCGCGATCGGGTTCGAGCGCTCGAGGATCGCGGCGACGACGGGCGGGGCCTGCGCGTCGAGCGTGATGCGGCCCAGACGGCTCGCGGCGCCGAGCTGGCGCACGCGCGGCTGGGCCGGCATGCGGAACGGGTAGGGGCGCGCGACGAAGGCGTCCTCGTTGAAGAAGTCGAAGCCGCCCCCCTTCACGCCGATGTTGCCCGCGATCGCCTGGAGCGCGGCCACGGCGCGCACGGTCTGTCCGCCGTTCCGGTAGCGCTGGAGGCCGAACCCGGCGGCCACGTTGACGGGTCTCCTCGAGCCGAACTCGCGCGCGAGCCCGACGATCCTCTCCGCCGGGACGCCGCACACGCGCTCGGCCTTCCGCGGCTCGCACTGGCGGACGAGGCTCCTGTAGTCCTCGAACCCGAGGACGTGGTCCCGGACGAACGCCTCGTCGTGGAGCCCCTCCTCGAGGAGCACGCACGCGATCGCGTGAGCGAGGAACCCGTCGGTGCCGGGCCGCGGCGCGAGATGCTCGTCGGAGAGCGCGGCGGTCTCCGTCCGGATCGGGTCGATGCAGACGAGCCTCGCGCCCGCGGCGCGCGCCTCCTCGAGGAACCGCATCTGGGCGGGGCACGTGACCGCGGGGTTCTTCCCCCAGACGACGATCATCCCGGAGTTCGCGAGGTCCTCGGGCGGGTGGTGCCGCAGCGCGCCGAACGTGAGGCGCGTCGCCTCCATCCCCGCGGCGCGGCAGAGGTCGCCGTAGACGGAGGACCAGCCCCCGAAGTAGGAGAGGAAGAGCTCCCCGAAGCGCGCCATCACGCCGTCGTGGCCGTGTCCCGTGTGGTAGAGCACCGCGCGCGGGTCGTGCTGACGGGCGGCGGCGGAGAGCGCCGTCCGGATCCGCTCGAGCGCCTCGTCCCACGTCGCGGGCTCGAGCGGGTCGTCGCGCGTGCGGCGGACGAGGGGGCGGAGCAGCCGATCGGGGCCGTTCAGTCGCTCGACGTAGTGTCCCGCGAACGCGGAGAGCCTCCCCCGCGCGAAGCGGTCGTCGGGATCGCCCTCCACGCGCACGAGGCGGCCGTCCTCGACATGGGCGAGGAGGGCTTCCCCCCCGTAGCCGGAAGCGGGGCTCGCCGTGCGGAACCGGGGCACGCCGAGAGGGTATCCGGAAACGCGGTCGCCGGCCCCCTCCCCGGAGCCCCTCCCCGTCGCCTACTTGCCGCGCGCGCGCTTCTCCTCCGCCTTGACGCGCTCCCAGTGGGCGAGGACCTCCTCGGTCGTCGTCGCCTTGGCGTCGCCGAACACGTGCGGGTGGCGGCGCACGATCTTGTCGCGCGCGCCCTCGATCACCTTCCCGATGTCGAAGGCGCCCGACTCCTCCGTGATGCGCGCGGCGTGGATCACGTTGAAGAGCAGGTCGCCGAGCTCCTCCCGGACGTGGGCGGGGTCGCCCTCCTCGACGGCCTTCGCGACCTCGTCGGCCTCCTCCCTGATGTAGCGCGCGAGGTCCTTCATCGTCTGCTCCCGGTCCCAGGGGCACCCCCCGGGGCCGCGCAGCCGCGCCATGATCAGGACCAGCTCCCGAAAGGCCTCTCCCGGCATCGCCCTGATATCGTAATCAGCGGTTGGCTCCGGATCCGAGAGGCATTCCTTGGTCGCTCCGCTCCTCCTGCTGCTCCTCGCAGCCCCCGAAACCCCCGAGATTCCCGTCCGCGCCGGCGTCCCGATCACCCTGGACGCCCGCGTCGACGATGCCGAGTGGGCCGACGCCTTCTCGATCACCCGGGAGGAGCCCGACGGGCGGCGGATCCGCTTCCGCCTGAAGCGGACGGGGCCCTGGCTCGCGCTCGCGGTCGAGGGCGAGAAGGCCTACCGCGGCGAGGTGGTCCGCCTCTACGTGACCGACGCGACGGCGGCGTGGGTCACGAACGTGATCCTGGGCCTCGGCCAGCCGGCGCTGCCGCCCGCGCTCTGGCGGCGCGGTCGCGCGGCGGACTTCGACCACCCCGATCTCGGGCCGGGGGAGTCGCCCCGCGCCTGCCTCGTCCGCGTGGACGTGGGGAGCAGGGAACGGTGGTCCGCGGAGGTGCTCCTCCGGCTCGGCGCGCTCGGGATCGGCCGCGGCGACCTCCGCGACCTGCGCGGGCTCGTGGCGATCCACGCGCACGATCCGGAGCGGCGCGAGGTCCTCAAGCTGCCCGGCGGCGCCGGGGATCCGCACGACCCCTCGCAGTACGCGCGCCTCGTCTCCCCGGACCGCTGGGGGGCGGGCGAGACATGGCCGCCGGTCACGCCGGAAGAGACTCGCGAGTTCGACGACGGCGCGCTCCTCTACCGGCTGTGCCTCGAGCACGACAGGGTGTCGCAGCGGGAGATGCCGGACCAGCTCGTCATCGCGAACGCCGTGCAGCCCCGCACCGCGAGCCGCATCGCCGCCCTCCGGAAGGAGCTGGAGGACGGGCGCGGGAGGAACCCCACGCTCCCCGCGTGGACCTACTTCCTAGGTCGACTGCTCCACGAGGCGAATCTCTACGAGGAGGCCCGCGAGCTGATCGACTCGATCCCGGCGCCGCTCCGGGTGATCGACCCGTTCGTGAGCCTCGCCGCGGAGCACTTCCTCGACACCGAGCAGTTCGACGTGGCGATCGAGATCTGCCAGCGCTGCCCCTACATGCGCGGGCACTCCGAGGTGATGAAGCTCGCCACGCAGGGGAAGAGGATCCAGGAGGAGGAGCGCGCCGCGATCGCGAGGGACGAGGCGAAGGAGGAGAAGAATCCCCGCGTCGCCCTCGTCACCTCCAAGGGCCGGATCGTCCTCGAGCTCTTCGAGGACGACGCGCCCGGCGCCGTGCGCAACTTCATGGACCTCGTGCTGCGACGGAAGTTCTACGACGGGCTGCGTTTCCACGAGGTCGGCGGCGCGCGGCTTGCCATGATCGGCGATCCGCGCACGCGGCTCGGCTCGACGGACACGAAGGGGGGGCCCGGGTTCCGGCTCAAAAAGGACCGCTCCGAACGCGGCCTCCTCCGGGGCTACGTCGCCGCGCTCCCCCTCGAGGACGGCACCTTCCACGGGAGCCAGTTCATCATCACGCTCGCGCCGATGATCGGCGAGATGGCCCACACCTTCGTCCTCGGGCGGGTGGTCGAGGGCATGGACGTCCTGCTCACGATCGAGCAGGACGACATCGTCCAGGAAGTCGTCGTCCTTTCGCGGAGGAACCACGGGTATGAGGCGTCGGGCGCGCGCGTGGATCGCTAGTCCCCTCCTCGCGTTCCTCGCGATGATCCCGGCCGCGGCGCAGGAGGCCGCCCCGGCGGCGGAGCCTCGGCTCGTCGCGACCGCGGGCGCTCCCCCCGTGGTCGACGGGACCGTCGGCGAGGCGGAGTGGGAGGGGGCCACCGCGTTCGCCGTGAGCCGCGCCGCCGACGTCTACGGTCGCGGGTGGATCCGCCGGGCGGGACGCGAGCTGTACCTCGCGTTCGACACGCCGCTGTCGCCGTGGGGCGTGGGCCTCCGCGCCACGTTCTCGGACCCCGTGTCGCGCCGCGAGACGCTCGTGCTCATCACGCCGCTCAACCCGCCTCGGCCGCCGCTCGCCTCGTTCCGGACGCTCGTCGACCGCGCCCCCGAGCGGCTTCCCGTCGTCGCGTGCGACGTCCGGTTCTCGGTCGCGGGGCGCGACGGCTTCTCCTTCGAGCTGCGGCTTCCGCTCGACCTGCTCGAGATCGGCCCCACGGAGAAGGACTACCGCTTCTCCCTCGAGGTGTGGTCGCTCGGCGAGGAGCGCGTGCTCGCCGCGTACCCGCAGGACGAGCGCACGGTCACGGCGCAGGCGAGGCCGGCGGTGTTCGTGTCGGAGGGGGCGTGGGGGGCCGCGGAAGCCTCGGCCGCCGCGTCGCCCCCGAACGACGCGCTCGCGCTCCTCGACGAGATCGAGAGGGAGCCCGAGGCGGGTCCCTTCTTCCCCCGCGACGCGGGATGGCTCGACGGGAAGCGGAAGGACGCCCCGCTCGCGGAGCTCGAGGCGCGGGCGGCGCTCCTCGCCGCGGCCTGCCCGGACCTCATCCCGATCCGCACCTTCCTCGTGCAGGTGCGGATCGCGCGGAACGACCTCACGGGCGCGCTGAAGGCGCTCGACGAGCTCGGCGCCTACCTGCCCCCGCTCTCGAGGACGCCGCGCCACCTGCTGATCCGCACGCAGCTCCTGCGCGACCTCGGGCGGTACGACGAGGCGCTCGCGCTGCTCGAGGAGCACGCGGAGGCCTTGGGGGACGACCCGATGGCGCGCCGGGAACGAACCGACGTGGAGGGGTGGCGCGAGGCGTGGCGGATCGAGCAGCAGCTCCGCAAGGCGGAGGCGGAGCGCGACGACCTGCCGAGGGTGCGTCTCGAGACGTCGAAGGGCGCGATCGAGATCGAGCTCTTCGAGGACGACGCGCCGAACGGCGTGGCGAACTTCGTCTCGCTCGTCGAGTCGGGCTTCTACGACGGCACGCGCTTCCACTGGGTGGTCGGCGGCGACCAGGTGGTCGGCGGGGACCCGAACTCCAAGGACGACGACCCGCACAACGACGGCTACGGCGGTCCCGGCTACATGATCGAATCCGAGCCGGGCGGGCGCGTCAGCTTCCCGATGATGGTCGCCTTCGCCGACAAGCGGCGCGAGCGGCGCACGGAGGGCTCGACCTTCTCCATCTTCCTCGCGCCGTTCCCGCCGGGCGACGGCGTGAACACGATCCTCGGCCGCGTGATCGCCGGCGAGGACGTGGTACGGAAGCTCGAGTACTACGACACGATCGTCGAGGGGAAGGTCCTCCGGAAGCGCGCGCACCCCTACGCCCCCGTGAAGCGGCCCTGACCTTCACGGGCCTCGTGCCCGCGATCCGCTGTCCGGCCGTAGGTGCGGCTGCGGCGCGGGGCGAGCCGCCCGCTACCGGCCGTCGCCGAAGGACATGCCCAGCGCGCGGGCGGCGGAGAGGAACCGGCCCTGGGCGTCCACGCGGCGGACCTTGCCGGCCGCGTCGGAGAGCGGCGCCAGCTGGACGATGCTGTTCCTGTACGCCGTGAACACGTTCGTCTGGCCCGACGCGATCGCGCGCGCGGCGAGGACGCCCATGCGGCTCGCGAGCACGCGGTCGAACGCCGTCGGCGCCCCGCCGCGCTGGAGATGCGCGAGCGAGAGCGACCGCACCTCGTGGTCGAGGAGCGCGCGGAGGTCGTGCGCGAGCACGTCGGCGGCGCCGCCGAGGATCTCGCGGCCCGCGAGCTTCGTGCGGTAGCGGTCGAGCACCTTCCCGCCGCCCTCGCGCACCGCTCCCTCCGCCATCACGATCAGCGTGTAGGTGCGGTTGCGCGCGGCGCGGTCCGCGATCACCTTGACGATGTGCTCGGGGCGGAAGGGGATCTCCGGGATGAGCGCGATGTCGGCGGCGCCGCCGAGGGCGCCGTGCAGCGCGATGTGTCCGGCGTTCCGTCCCATCACCTCGACGATCATGACGCGGTGGTGGCTCTCCGCCGTGTCGATGAGCCGGATGCACATGTCGGCGACGAGCGACACCGCCGTGTCGAACCCGAACGTCTGGTCGGTACCCTCCACGTCGTTGTCGATCGTCTTCGGCACGCCGACGATCCGCGCGCCGAGCGCCGCCATCTGCGCCGCCACGGTCAGCGAGCCCTCGCCGCCGACGATGATGAGCCCCTCGAGCCCGAGCTCCCTCATCCGCTCGACGAAGAACGCCGGATCCCCGCGGTAGCGGTTGTTGCACCCGAGGATCGAGCCGCCGCGCCAGAGGAGCCCCCGCACGGTGTCCCGCGCGAGGGGAACGACCCCCTCGTCGCCCTCGGCGAAGCCGCCGAACCCGTCGCGGATGCCCACGATCTCGACGTGCACCTCGTTCGAGGCGCAGAGGACCACGGCGCGCAGGACGGCGTTGAGCCCCGGCGCGTCTCCGCCCCCCGTGAGGATCCCGATCTTCCGCACGCGGTTACGGTACCAGCCCCATGCCCGACGCGCGAAGGTCCGCCGCCGAGACGCTCCTGGCCCTCGAGACGCGGCACACGACGACGCAGGCCGTGTGGGAAGGGCCCCGCGCTGCCGCCGAGACGGCGCTCGTCCTGGGCACGCTCCGTCGCCGCGGCACGATCGACGCGGTCCTCGCCGCGCACTCGTCGCGGAAGCTCGCGGCGCTGAAGCCCGAGACCCGCGCGGTGCTCAGGGCCGCCGTCTTCGAGCTCCTCTACCTCGACGACGCGCCGCCGCACGCGGTCGTGCACAGCGCAGTCGAGAACGTGCGCGAGCTCGGGCGCGAGGGCGACGCCGGGTTCACGAACGCCCTGCTGCGCGCGGTGCTGCGCGGCCGCCGGAAGGCGGAGGGGCCCGGGGAACCGCGGCGCACGGTGCCGCGCGACGGGACCGCGTGGGTCTTCCGCGAGAACGTCTTCCCCGACCCCGAGGCGAGGCCCGGGGACTTCCTCTCCGCCCGCGGCTCGACGTCGCTCTGGATCGCGCGCCGCCGCCTCGCGGAGCTCGGGTTCCCGAGAGCCCTCCGATGTCTCGATCTCCAGGCGTCGACGCCCGAGACCCACCTCCGCCCGGCGCCCGGCCGCGAGGGCGACGTCAAGGCCGCCCTCGCCGCGATGGGGCTCCAGTGGAGCGAAGGCCCGCACGGCCTCATCACCCTCCCGCAGAAGGCGCGCGTGAGCGAGGTGTTCGAGGCGTGCGGGCAGTGGATCGTCGTGCAGGACGCGGTCGCCTCGCTCGTCGCCCCGTTCCTCGCGCCACAGGCGGGCGCCCGCGTGCTGGACGTGTGCGCCGCGCCCGGCGGGAAGGCGACCCACCTCGCGCAGCTCGTCGGGCCCGCCGGCGAGGTGACGGCGTGGGACGTGGACGAGGAGCGGCTCGCGCTGGTGCGCGAGAACGCGCAGCGGCTCGCCCTGCCGCAGCTCAGGTGCGCTCCCCCGGAGGGGGAATACGACGGCGTGCTCGCGGACGTCCCCTGCTCGAACACCGGCGTGCTCGCGCGGCGGCCGGAGGCACGCTGGCGGGTGCGCGAGCGGCACCTGAAGGCGCTCGCCGAACGGCAGCTGAAGATCGCCCGCGAGGCCGCCCGGCGCGTGCGGAGGGGCGGCGTCTTCGTCTACTCGACGTGCAGCCTCGAGCCCGAGGAGAACACGGGCGTCGTCCACGACCTGCTGCGGCTCGAGAAGGACTTCGCGCTCGGGGAGGCGAGGACGATCTACCCCGACGAGGGGTGGGGGGACGGGGGCTTCATGGCCCGTCTCGTGCGGGTATGATTTGCGCCCTCACCTTGGAGGCTTCCCGGATGCGTCTTCTCCCCCTGTTTCTTGCGATCCTCCTCGTCGCGCCCGCCTGCGGGCGCAAGAAGCAACCGCCGCCGCCCACGCCGCAGCCCTCGGTGCAGGCGCCGGTCGGGCCTCCGAAGGTCATCCCGCCCGCGGGCGTCCCGATGGAGCTCAAGAACCTCGTCGAGAGGAAGTGGCCCCAGATCGTCAAGGACGGCAACGCGTTCCTCGACAAGTACAAGGAGTTCCAGGGCGCGCAGGCGGCCGGCGACCGGGCGGCGATGGCCGCGATCGGCGAGGACGCGAACGGCCTCTTCGAGCGCGCCAACGAGGCCTGGGCCGAGATCTACTACTGGGCCGACAACATGCTCGGGGACGGCGAGATCGACGAGGCCACGGCCGAGATCTGCCGCAAGTTCCTCTCCGACTACAACAAGCAGGTCACCGAGTGGACGAAGAAGAACAAGGTCCTGAAGGAGTTCTCGACCGCGAAGTGAGGAGGTCCCCTCCCCCTTGGCGCTCGTCCTCGGCTACAACACGAACGGCTTCGCGCACCACCGGCTCCGCGACGCGCTCAAGGTGCTCTCCGGCCTCGGCTACCGCGCGGTAGGCCTCACGATCGACGTCCACCACGCGCCCCTCGAGGCGACCGACATGAAGGAGCTCGGCGCGGAGATGCGCGAGCTGAAGCTGCTGCCGGTCGTCGAGACGGGCGCGCGCTTCTACCTCGACCCCTCGAAGAAGCACCTCCCGACGCTCATGGACGACCGCGACGGGAGGCGGCTCGAGTTCCTGCTCGCCTGCGTCGACGCCGCGAAGAGGCTCGGCGCCACCTGCGTCTCCCTGTGGTCGGGCGCCGGCGACTCGTGGTCGCGCCTCGTGAAGGGGCTCGCGCGCGTGTGCGACGCCGCCGACGAGAAGGGCATCGACGTCGCCTTCGAGCCCGAGCCGGGGATGTTCGTCTCCACGATGGCGCAGTTCGACGAGCTGCGCCGCAGGCTGCCGCATCCGCGCCTCGGCCTCACGCTCGACGTGGGCCACGCCTACTGCCTCGAGAACGAGCCCGTCGCGGCGATCATCGACCGCTACGCGCCGCTCCTCCGGAACGTCCACCTCGACGACCACCGGAAGGGCGTGCACGAGCACCTCTTCTTCGGCGACGGCGAGATCGATTTCGTCACCGTGCTCGACTCGCTGAAGCGCGCGGCGAAGTCCCGCGACATCCCGGCGACGGTCGAGCTCAGCCGCCACAGCCACGACGCGGTGGCTACCGCGAAGCGGGCGCTTTCGTTCCTTCGCGCGGCGTCCCGAGGAGCGACGACATCATCTTGAGCCCCATCTCGGCCTGCCGCACCATCTGCTGCTCGTAGAGCTCGTACTTCGCGAACTGGTCGTCGTTGAGGATGTCGCGGACGCGCTGCCGCGTCCCCTGGAACCCCTTCTGCATCTCCTCCTTGATCCCCTCGCCCTTCATCAGGCGGCGGAACCGCTCGCGGTCCCGGACGATCTCGCCGAACCGCGTGAACTGCTCCGTCATGACGTCCTTGCCGACGAAGACCTCGCGCATCCGCGTCTTCTGGTCGTCGGAGAGGTCGCGGATGCTCATCATGCCGATCTGCATGTCGGCCATGTCGTTCATCTGCTTCTCGTGCGTGCGCTTCACCTCCGCGCGCACGACGGCGATCCCGGCGTCGTCGAGGAACGTCGCGAGCTCCTTCTCGAGGCCCGGCGTGAGCTCGGGGCCGATCCCCATGAACCACTGGAACGCGGCGGGGTCCAACTCCTCGTCGCCGAGCATCATCGCGGCGGCGCGCTCCGCCTGGAGCTCCGCCTCCTGCTGGAGCAGCTCCTTGATCCGCTTCTCGGTCTCGGCGTCGAAGGGCAGGCTCGCGAGAAGGAGCTCCGCCTTCTGCCGCGCCTGCATGCCGGCGAACGCCTTCCACTGCTTCCGCTGCGTATGGACGAGCTCGCGGAGGCGGTCCTCGTCCGGGTCGGCGGCGGCGGGGGGAGTCCCCTCCTCTTCCGCGGGCACCATCTCCTCCTTGACCGGAAGGGCGGGGGCGGGGGGGAGGGGAGGGGGCTCCGGGGGCGCCGGCGCGAGGTGCGGCACGAACGCCCTCGTCTGGGGCTCGGCGCGAGCCTGCGGCGGATCCTTGTGGATCGCCGCGCGGCTGACCCAGCCGATGACGATCCCGCCGAGAAGGAAGGCCACGTAGCGCATCCCCGGGCCCTACGAAAACGGCGTGCCGGGCGCGCGCGGCCTCGCAGGCGGGTTCCCGCCGCGGGGGCGTGCGGATTCCTTACGCCTTGGACACGATCGCCTCGATCTCCTCGTCGGTCAGGTTCCGCTTGGAGTCCTTGGCCGCCTTGAAGATCGCGTCGACGGTCCTCTCCGCGGTGTCGTAGCCGTGCGCCTCGAGCCAGAAGATCACGTTGCTCTTGCCCGACATGGGGCCGACGAGGATCCTCTGCGCGAGGCCGAACTCGTCCGCGGGCACGCCGCTGTAGACGCGGTTCGCGAGCCAGCCGTCGTTTCTCCGCAGCGCCTTGATGACCGCGGCGGCGTGGACGCCCGTCGCCGTCTCGAACGCGTCGGAGCCGAACACCGGGTAGGTGGAGGGGATCTCGAACCCGCAGATCGCGGAGGCGTGGCGCACGTACCGCCCGAGGCCCGTGAGGTCGTTCCCGATCCACCCCATGAGCTTCAGGTTGACCATCGTGAGGTCCAGGGGCGCGTTGCCCGCGCGTTCGCCGATCCCGAGCGCCGTGCCGTGGATCCTGTCCACGCCGCACCGGATCGCCTCGATGTTGTTCATGACGCCGAGGCCCCGGTCCATGTGGCCGTGCCAGTCCACCTGCACCTTCCCCCGCGCCCCCTTCCTTTCCAGCAGCTTGAAGATGAAGCCGAGGAGGTTCGAGACACCCCACGGCGCGATGTGGCCGGTCGTGTCGCAGACGACGATCCGGTCGGCGCCGAGGTCGATCGCGGTGCCGTAGAGCGCCTCGATCACCTCCGGGGTCGCGCGGACCGTGTCCTCGGTGACGAACATCGACGGGAGCCCCTCCCTCTTCACGAGGGTGATCGCGTCGCGGACGCACTTGAGCAGGAAGTCGAGGTCCCAGCCCTCGACCTCCATGCGGATGGCCGACGAGCCGATGAACGTCGCCGCCTCGATCGGGACGCCGGTCTTCTGGACGACGCGGGCGATGGGCTCGATGTCGGCCTTGACCGTGCGCGCGGCGCAGTTGGGCTTCAGCGGGAGCTTGTTGTCGCGGATCTCCCGCGCGAGGCGCTCCACCTGCTTCTCCACGTGCGGTCCCGCGCCCGGCAGGCCGATGTTCAAGGCATGGATGCCCACCGCGGCGCAGTTGTGGAGATGGGTGACCATGTCCTCGATCGACGGGGTCTTCGCCGAGGGGGACTGGAGGCCGTCCCTGAGCGTCTCGTCGTTCAGGTGGATGGCTTGGGGGGGCTTCGGGGGACATGAGCCCCCGACGTTCCAGTCATGGATGAGCTTCTCGCGTTCCACGCCCCCGAGGATACACCTTGATCCGAGGCCCCTCCCCGGGCGGGCCTATAATCCTCGGTTCGCATGAGAGTCCTCAAGTTCGGCGGCACGTCGGTCGGCAGCGCGGAGAACCTCGCGAAGGTGCTCGCGATCGTCCGCGGGGAGGGCGCGGAGCCCTACCCGGTGGTCGTCGCGTCCGCGCACTCGGGCGTCACGGACGAGCTGCTCGCGCAGGCGCGGGCGGCCGCGGCGGGGCAGTACTCGCTCGCGAGGCTCCGGGACCGGCACCGGGAGCTCTGGGCGCGGATCGGCGTGGACGTGGCGATGATCGAGCCGCTCTTCGCCGAGCTGAACGACCTCCTGCGCGGGCTCTCGCTCGTGCGGGAGCTGACGCCGAGGTCGCTCGATCTCGTCGCTTCCTACGGGGAGCGCTTCTCGTGCCGGGGGATCGCGGCCTACTTCGCGAAGGAGGGGCTGCCGGCGGTCGCCGTGGACGCCTACGACCTCGGTCTCCGGACGGACTCGCGGTTCACGTCGGCGAACCCGGACCCGTCCTGCTATCCGGAGGTGCGGCGCGCGCTCAAGGCGATCAAGGGCAAGGTGCCGGTCGTGACGGGCTTCATCGCGAAGGACGCGCACGGGAACGTGACGACGCTCGGCCGGTCCGGCAGCGATTTCAGCGCGACGATCCTCGGCGCCGCGATCGAGGCGGACGAGGTGCAGATCTGGACCGACGTGGACGGCGTGATGACCGCCGACCCGCGGATCGTCAAGGAGGCGAAGTCGATTCCGGTGATGTCGATCGCGGAGGCGTCGGAGCTCGCGTACTACGGCGCGAAGGTGATCCACCCCGCGACGATGCTCCCCGCGATCGAGCGGCGGATCCCGGTGGTCGTGAAGGACACGAGCCGGCCGCACCTGAAGGGCACGACGATCCTCGCCGAGGCGCCCTCCGGGGGCGCGCCCGTGAAGTCGATCGCGTGCAAGAAGGGCATCATCCTCGTGACCGTCGCGTCGACGCGGATGCTCCTCCAGTCGGGCTTCATGGCGAAGATCTTCGAGGTCTTCGCGCGCTACGACCTCTCTGTGGACCTCGTCGCGACGAGCGAGGTGACCGTCTCGGTGACCGTGGACACGGACCGGAACCTCGACGCGGTGGCGAGGGAGCTCGGGACGTTCAGCGACGTGACGATCGACCGCGGGCTCGCGCAGGTGTGCGTGGTCGGCGAGGGCATCCGGGAGCGCGTGGGCGTCGCGGCGCAGGTGTTCGGCGCGCTCGAGAAGGCGTCGATCCCCGTGCGCCTGATCTCCCACGGCGGGACGAAGATCAACATCAGCTTCCTCGTCGACGAGGCGAGCGTGACCGCCGCCGTCCAATCCCTCCACTCTGATCTTTTCCGGCCGCCGTGTTCATAAAGCGCGGTGCGGCAGGGAGTTGCGGCGGCGGGGTGCGGCACGCGTGCCGCAGTCAGTCGAGGTAGCGGAACTCCCACCAGGGCCCCCAGATGTGCCGGGCGAGCGCGAGCGGCGGCGGCGCCCCCCTCCGCACGAACGCGAGGCCGTCCGAGAGGTACACCCAGCTCTCGTTGATCTCGAGCAGCACGCAGCCGTCCTCGATGCGGGCGCGCTCGATCCTGAACAGGCCGGCACGAACCGGCCGGTCGATCGCGCGACCGGCCTCGACGTCCTCGACGAGCCGAAGCAGCGCGGCCTCGCTCACCCGGATGCGCAGCACGTCGATCCACGACGAGAGCACGAGGCTCGAGAGCAGGATCGCCGTCACCGGGTAGACGGCCCAGCCGATCATCGCCCCCGGCGTGAGGCGGCCCCGTGCCTCGCGGCAGAGGAGCACCCGCGCGGCCTGGAAGCACCAGATGAGCCCGAGCACCCCTCCGAGGGGGAACAGGACCGCCGCCGTCGCGAGCCGGTGTCCGAAGACGGCGAGCAGCGCCGCCGCGAGCGCCCAGATCGCAGTC
>JAKLKT010000702.1 GCA_023150495.1 Planctomycetota bacterium | reverse complement strand
GGTCGTCGTCGCGCGCCGCCGACTCGGCGCCCCCCGCCGTCACGCCGCCGGACGAAGCGTCGCCCTCCTCGCCCTCCGCGATCCCGGTGGCGCCGCGACTCTCGCGCGCCTCGCGCCGGCGCGACGAGGCGCGGTCGTCGTCGCCGCCGCCCTGGAGCATGAGCCAGACGACCGCCGCCACGCAGAGAAGGAGGAGGACGAGGACAGCCGACCGCCGCATCCGCGCAATTCTAGGCTTCCCGCCGGGGAGATACTGTCACAATTGGAAGGGGATTCGAGGGGGCTCCGGGGGCAGGAGCGTGCGCGCGTCCCTCCAGCCGTAGCCGACGATCTCGATGCCGCTCGCGGGGCGCGAACGGACGTACCGGCCGCCGAGGCGCTCGTAGAAGCCGCGCGCGGGCGCGTTCACGCCCTGCGTCCACACGATCAGGCCGGGAAGGCCCGCGACGAGCAGACGGCGCGCCGTCTCCGCCATCAGCCGGCGGCCGTGCCCCTTCCCCTGGTACGCGCGCCGGACGTAGATGCTCCAGACCTCGCCGGGGAACTCCGGATCGCCGTGCCGCTGCGGGCCGCCCGCGGAGAAGCCCGCGATCCCCTCCGGCGCCTCGAGCACGACGAGGCAGCGGTCGCGACCGTAGCCCGGATCCGCGAGGAACTCCCCCCATTGGCCCTGCCGCTCCCCGAGCGTCCGCCAGTTGACCCGGTCGGGCGGGAGGAAGGCGGGGTACGCCTCCGCCCGCGCCCGGAAGTGCGTCTCGCCGATCGCCGGCGCGTCGAGGGGCGTCGCGTCGCGGAGGATCAGACGTGGCGCCCCCGCGTCGCGTGGATGAAGTCCGTGTACGCGGGCTCGCCTCCGTGCGCGCGGATGTCGGAGGCGATCTGGCCCCGGTGGTACGCCCCGTGGAAGACGACGTGCAGCAGGATGTCGCGGACGGTGCTCGCGAGCCGCTGCCCCTTCGTGTTGACGTAGGAGACCGTGCGGACCGGGGCCTCCGCCCGGATCACGTCGTGCCAGAGGCGAAGGAGCGCGTCCAGCTCCCCGCCGAACGCGGCGAGGTCCGGCTCCGGCCACACCGCGACCGGCGGCCCGCCCGTGATGCGGTTGAGCCACGTCCGCTGCGCGCCCAGGATGTGCGCGAAGCGCCGGATCGCGGCGGGGGCCGGCGCCGCGCCGAGGGAGCGCAGCGTCTCGCGATTGGCCCAGTCGTCGTACGCGAGAAGGCGCGCGATCTCCGTCATTGTCAAAGTAGGGTAGCACCGCCCCCCCGGACCCCCCGTCTTCGCTACAATCCGCGGGATGCGCGCGGGTGTTGCAACCCTGCTCCTCGCCGCGCGGGGAGGGGCGCAGGAGGAGAAGAAGGAGACGCCGCCGGCGGCGGCCGACTCCTACACGACCGTCCAGCCGCTCCTCGACCGCATCCTCGAGCCGCTCGAGGCGCACGTCGCCCGGCGGCCGCCGCCCGAGGACAACGGGTTCAAGGAGTGGGTCGAGGAGTACGAGTACCTCCGCGACAAGGCGGTGAAGCGGGTCCTCCAGACGATCGCGTTCCACGGGCCCGGCGGCGAGGGGAAGCCGCTCGACATCGCGCCCGCGTGCGCCGCGCTCCTCGGCCCCCTGCTCGCGCCGCCCGACGCGAGGGAAACCTCCGCGCTCGCGGAGCGGCTGCTCCGCGCCGACCCGAAGAACCCCGCCTGCTGGGACTACATGCGCGCCGTCTACGACCGCTCGCGCGTCGAGGCGCAGCGCGGCAAGAAGCCGTGGGAGCCGCTGCGCGCG
>JAKLKT010000701.1 GCA_023150495.1 Planctomycetota bacterium | reverse complement strand
TCTTCTCGGGCGGGAGGCCGCCGCACGCGGCCGCGGCGAGGAGGATCGGGAGGACGCGGAGTTGGCTCACGGCGGTGCGGGACGTCATGCCGCTCGGCCGCGAGCGGCGCCGCACATGCTACCGCACCGTCGCCGGGCCGCGTCGCCCGGCGGTCCCCGGGTTCGCCACGCCGCCGCGGGACCGGTATCCTCCCCGCGACACGTGAAGCTGAAGCAGCGGCCGGAGGACTTCCGGGTCGAGGAGATCTCCCGGCTGGAGCCGGGGGAGGCGGGGGAGTTCGCGCTCTACCGGCTCGAGAAGTCGGGGATCGGGACGCCCGAGGCGCTCCGCGTCGTGCGCCGCGACTGGCGGCTCGACGCCCGCGCGATCGCCTTCGCCGGGCTCAAGGACCGGCACGGGATCACCGGCCAGACGGTGAGCATCCGCCGCGGCCCGAAGGCGAACTTCGCGGGGAAGGGGTTCAAGCTCAACTACCTCGGCCGCGCGGAGCGGCCGGCGGGGCGCGGCACGCTCCTCGGCAACCGGTTCCGGATCGTCGTGCGCGACCTCTCCGAGGAGGAGGCGGCGCGCGTCGCCGGGCGCGCGCTCGCGGCGGCCCGCGACGGGTTCCCGGACTACTACGACGACCAGAGGTTCGGCTCGCTCCGGGGCACGGGCGGCCGGTTCATCGCGAAGGCGCTGCTCTCGGGCGACGCCGGGGAGGCGCTCCGACTCGCGATCGCGTCGCCGTCGCACGAGGACCGGAGCCGCACGAAGCGGCGCAGGAAGCTCCTGCGCGAGCGGTGGGGGGACTTCGCGGGGCTCGCCGCGGCGCTCGACGCGTCGGTCGAGCGGCGGATCTGCGAGCGCCTTGCCGCGGGCGCCTCCTTCGCGGAGGCGTACCGGATGCTCGACCGCCCGCTCCGCGAGCTCCACCTCGCGGCATACCAGGCGCACCTCTTCAACGAGTGCCTGCGGCGTGCCGTCGGTGCGGGCCCCCTCCATCCCGGCGCCGACGGCCCGTATCGCTTCTACGAGGGGGATCCGGGGGCCCTCAGGGACCGGGTCTTCCCCCTCGCCTCGTCCGAGGCGCCCTCCGATCCGCTCCTCGACCCGGTGCTCGAGGAGGAGGGGGTGTCGAGGGGGCAGCTCCTGGGTTTCCGGAGGGGCTCGCGGCATGCCGTCGCCGTGCCGGGGGAGGTCGAGGCAGGGGCGCCCGCGCCCGACGAGCTCAACAGGGGACGGCTCTCGTTCGCGCTCTCGTTCCGGCTGGGGCCGGGGAGCTACGCGACGATGCTCGTCAAGCGCTGCACGTACGACATCTAGGGACCCGTCCGGAAAGACCTTGCCGCGCCTTTCTGCTACAACACCGCGCGTGTCGCTCCTCAGCGAGAGCCGCCTCGACGAGATCCTCAAGGCGAGGAACCCGTGGTGGGCGACCGGCGCGCTGCCGCAGCGCGCTCGCACCACGGCGCCGCGGCGTCAGGACGTGGCGCTCCGGGAGACGGGGCGCCCGACGCTGCTCGTCGGCCCGCGGCGGAGCGGGAAGACCTCGACGCTCTTCCGGCTCGTCGACGCGCATCTCCGCTCCGACGGGCATCCGCGCGACATCGCCTACCTGCCGCTCGACCATCCGCTGCTGCGGCTCGCGCCGCTCGGGCAGCTGGTCGACCGGGCGCTGAAGCTCATGGACGCGAGGGAGCGGCCGCGGCTCCTGCGCGTCGGCATCCTGGCGCTGCCGCAGTGGCCCGAGCGATTCGTCGAGGTCGTGAAGACGCGCCCCTATCCGCGGATCACCGCCGCGG
>JAKLKT010000700.1 GCA_023150495.1 Planctomycetota bacterium | reverse complement strand
GCCGTCATCGGCAGCCACTCCGCGGCGACCGCGCGCCCCCGGAACCCCCCGCCTTCCCTTCGCCGCAGCAGCCGCTGCGCCAGCACGCCGCGCACGGCGGTGGTCGCGACGAAGGGCTCGATCCCCATCTCGAGGAGCCGCGCGAAGACCTGCGGCGCGGTGCCCGCGTGCACGGTCGAGAGCACGAGGTGACCCGTGAGCCCCGCCTCGAGCGCGATCGCCGCGGTCTCCCGGTCGCGGATCTCGCCGACGAGGATCACGTCGGGGTCCTGGCGCAGGAGCGACCTCAGCGCCCGCGCGAACGTGAGCCCGCCCGCGGGGTTCACCTGCGTCTGCGTGACGCCCTTGATCCGCCGCTCGACGGGGTCTTCCAGCGTGAAGAGCGAGCGGCGCGGCTCCGCGGCGCAGAGCTCGTGGAGGCACGAGTAGAGGGTCGTCGTCTTGCCGCTGCCCGCGGGGCCGGTCAGGAGGAGGACGCCCTCGGGCTCGCGGATCGCGCGCTCGAGCCCTTGGAGCGCATCGGGGGGGAGTCCGAGGGCCGGAAGCCGCCGCGGCTCGCCTTCGGGTGCATCGAAGCGGACGGCCACGCGCTCGCCGAGAACGGTCGGGAACACCGCGACCCGCGCCTCCGCGGGGGGGCCCGGGATGCGCCCCTCCTGCGGGACGTCGGTGCGGTACGCGAGGAGGTCCGCGAGCGCCTTCAGGCGGCCCACGATGCGCGGGCCGAGCTCCCTCGGGAGGGTCTCGACGCGCTCGAGCACGCCGTCCCTCCGGACGCTGACCTCCAAGCCCTCCTCGGTCGGGTCGAGATGGAGGTCGCTCGCGCCGCGCCGCGAGGCCTCGGCGAGGAGCCGCTCGACGGCGACGACGGCAGGCGCGACCGGAGTATCCCCCATCTCGGGGAGTATCGGCGGCGGGATTCGTATACATTGTGTTGCATCCGGAACGGGAGGTGGACCGTGGCTCGAAACGGGACATGGCTGGTCTGGACCCTTGCGCTGGCAGGGGCCGGCGCCGCCGACGACGCGCTCCTCCAGCAGTGGGACGCGCCGAAGCGCGAGACCTTCGCGCTGAAGAGGATGCCGGGGCGCGAGGCCGCGCTCGAGGTGCGCCGCCGCTACGGCTACGACTTCGAGTGCCCGGCGACCGACGCGGAGGTCGCGCTCAAGGTGAAGGACGCGACCTACTTCGAGGCGCTCGACCGCCTCGCCGCGGGGCTCGGGCTCTTCCTCGTGGGCGTGCCCCTGCCCGAGGCGAAGCGCGGACACGGGGAGGCGGGTCTCGGGCTCACGGCCGCGGACGGGCCCGCCGGGCCCGTGGTCGCGGCGTACCTCGGGCCGAGCCGCCTGTCGGTCGAGAGCGTTTCGATCGTCGCCGTGCGCCGCTGCACGCCGCGGGCGAGGCCGTCGGTCCCCGGCGTGCCCTCCGTGATCGCCGACGAGATCGCGCGCGACCTCTAGCGCCTCGACGCCGACGGGCCGCGCCTCCGGCTCGAGCTCAGCTGGATCGTCGAGCCGGGCTTCGACGACGTCGTGCTCGCCGGCATGACGCTCATCCAGGCGCTCGACGACGGCGGCCGGCCTCTTCGGGCGCTCCACGACCCCCGGCTGCCGGTCTCCGCCAACGCGACCCTCGAGCTCGACTTCGAGCGCCCGGCGGGTCCATCACGCTCGACGGCGTCGACGGGACGACGGTCCGGCTGACGCTCGTGGGCACGCCCGCGGGCGTGCGCCGGGAGGGCCTCGTCCCGCTCGACGTCGGCACGGCGCGGCCGGGCTTTCGGGCGCCGTGGGGCCCCGCGGACGTGACGCTCGCCGCGTACGACGAGAAGGGCGCGGAGATCCCGGGGCACGAACGGGAGTCGGGCTACGAGGACGGGCGCTGCACGTACAAGGTCGAGCTCGAACGCGCGCCGAGAAAGCTCGTCTTCCGGGCGGTCACGAGGGTCGCCGCGCGGGAGGTTCCGTTCCTGCTGGGCGGCATCCCGCTGCCGGAGTAGGGTGGGGCTCCGGGGAGGGGGCCGGCCCCCGGAGCCCCCCGCCAACGCGGCGCCGGGCGCCGCGGCCGCTCATGCGCGCCGGAGCCGCGCCACGAGAAACGCCTTCGCCTCGAGCGCGAGGCGGAAGAACGTCGGGATCAGGAAGAGCGTGAACACCGTGGAGACGAGCAGGCCGCCGAGGAGCACCGCGCCGAGGCCCCTGTAGAGCTCGCTGCCCGCGCCCGGGAAGAGCACGAGCGGCAGGAGGCCGAAGAGCGTCGTCATCGTCGTCATGAAGATCGGGCGCACGCGCATGCGCACGGCCTCCGGGATCGCCCGCCCGGGCGGCATCCCCTCGCGGAGGTGGAGGATCGACTGGTGGACGATGAGGATCGGGTTGTTGACCACCGTGCCGATGAGGATCACGAAGCCGAGCATCGTCAGCACGTCGAGCGCCTGCGGGACGAAGAGGTTCAGCACGGAGAGCCCGAGGAACCCGCCGACGGCGCCGAGCGGCACCGAGAGGATCACGACGAACGGGTAGAGCCACGACTCGAAGAGCGCGGCCATGAGCAGGTAGGTGATGAGGAGCGCGAGGAGGAGGTTCTCGCGGAGCGCGAGCCACGTCGCGCGCAGCTTGTCTGCCGTTCCCGCGAGCGCGATCTGGTAGCCGCCCTCGAGCGCCCCCTCCGCGACCATCGGGCCGACGATCGTCTGCTGGATCCGGCCGATCGCCTGCTCGAGCGAGACCTCCGGCGGCGGCGTGACCTGGATCGTGATCGCGCGCTGGCGCTCGCGGTGGTTGATCTGCTCGGGGCCGCTCGAAAGCTCGACGGTCGCGAGCGCGCGCAGCGGCACGAGCCTCCCCGCGGGCGTCG
>JAKLKT010000699.1 GCA_023150495.1 Planctomycetota bacterium | reverse complement strand
CGAAGTCGAAGACCCAGTCGTAGTAGCCGTCGCCGTCCGCCTTGAAGCCGGCGTCCGTCGTGTTGAACGTCCGGTCGAGGTCGGTGACGAGCGTGATGCCGGCGATGTTCGTGAACCCGAAGAAGGTCCCGCCGAGCAGGGCCACGCTCGTGTTGAAGTACCACTTGCCGATGAACTCCGAGGACGACGACAGCGGGGTCGCGTCGAAGATGAACTTGACGCTGCCCGCGGTGCCCTCGTCGTCGATCGTGACGGTCGGCGCGCCCGACGGGGTCCCGGACCCCGAGAAGACGTTGTCCATGACGAAGGTGATCGAATCGGCGCGGGCACCCGCGGCCAGCGCCAGGACGACGCAGAACGCCGCCCCCATGCTCCTTGTGCTCATCTGGTTCTCCTTGATGCCTAGAGGCCGCGGGGATCGCAACCGGCGGGCCCATCGCCGGGCGGGGCCGACTCCCGCGGGCCGGTTCCGGGACCGTCGAGAAAACGCGACGCGGGCCGGGCCCCCGGAGCCCCCCCCCTACCTCACGAAGAACAGCCGCCCGTCGGGAAGGCGGTAGAGGCGCTGCATCTCGGCGAACGTGAACGGGCGGGCGCCCACCCGGTTGAAGACCGAGAGCTGGTTGCCCGCCTCGTCCACCGCGCGGTCGCGGTCGAGGCCGCGCGAGATCGAGAGGGCCGGCGCAGCCGTCTTCCATGTGGCGATCAGGCGGGGGTCCGGGGGCGGGCTGAAGCCGAGGACCTGCGCGTCGCGCCCCGGCGTCGTGAGCTGGAGCACGCGGAGGCCGTTCCTCCCGTCCGCGACGTAGGCGAAGAGCGACGTGTTCGTGATCCCTACCTTCACGTCGTTCACGTCGTCGAGCGCGCCGTCGCCGTCGAAGAGCCGGGCGAGGCTCATGTGCTCCGGCCGCGTGACGTCGACGATCGCGAGCCCCTGCCGGCCGGCGGCCACGTAGGCGTAGGTGCGTGCGACGTAGACCCCTCGCGCGTCGTCGAGCGGGATCGCCGACACCACGCGGGGCGCCGCGGGGAAGCTGCCGTCCGCCTCCGGCGTCACGTCGACGGCGGCGAGGCCCGATTCGCACGCGACGAAGGCGTAGCGGAACTGCACGGCCACGCCGCGGACGCCCCGGAGGTCTCCGAGCGTCGCCACGACGCGCGGCGCGGTCGGCTGGTCGAGATCGACGACGACGAGGCCCGCGTCGCAGCCCACGTACGCGAACCGGCCCGCCACGGTGACGAAGGTGGCGCCCTTCAGTAGCCCGTCCGGGTTGAACGCGAGCGCCCTCTCCATCACGTTGTTGCGCGGGTTGCCGTCGAGAAGCGTCGCGGCACCCGCGAGCACGAGCCCCTCCTCCGCGTCGGCGACGTAGAGGTAGGCGTAGAGCGGGTGGATCTTCTGCTCCCTGTTCTCCGGGAGCTGCGACCGCGTGGGGTCGACGCCGAGCGTCGTCGGCGACGCGACGGAGCGCGCGTCCCTCGTCCGCACGAAGAGGCGCTGGTCGAGCGGCGACACCGGCGCGTCGACGATCCGCTCCGAGAACCCCTTCTGGTCGACCTGCGCGACATCGAGGATCCGGAGCCCATTGGGGCCGTCCGCGACGTAGAGGTACTCCCCGCGGAGCTGGAGCGAGCTCGCGCGCTCCGTCCCGTGCCGGACGCCCTCCCCGAGGACGCGGTTGTCGCGGACGTGGCGGCGGTAGTTCGCGGGGAAGGCATCCTCGTGGAGCGACGAGCCGATGACCGCCTGCGGCTCGTCCCGCTCGGTGACGACGACCGCCTCGACGCCCTT
>JAKLKT010000698.1 GCA_023150495.1 Planctomycetota bacterium | reverse complement strand
AGGGAAAAGAGACCAAGTCGCCTCATGGCCGAACCCCCCGTACCCCCGCCATTCTACCGCCGGAGCCGGGTCCGTGGAGCCCGAGTTTCACTTGGCGGCGAGCGCGCCGAGCCAGGCGGACGGGGGGCCGCTCCCGAGCGAGTCGGCCTCGCCGCGGGCGGACTTCCATTGGAGGAAGGCGGAGACCACGTCGTGCGGCGACTGGATGTCGGCGTAGCAGCCGAGGAGGACGTACGCGCTGTCCGCCCCGCCGAGGTCCATCCCAATCGTGGCCGCGAGCCGTTGCAATTCCTCCGGCGCGGGCTTCACGCTGAAGCTGCGCTCCTGCCAGGGGATCTTCTCGCCACGGACGACGGCGTGGACCTGGAACCGGTACTCGCCCGGCTCGAGCCGGCCGGGAGGCGGCACGAAATGGAAGGTCCTTGTGAGTCCGCTCGCGGCCGCCTGTTCCGTGCCGTCGGCGCGCTCGAGGCGGAAGGAGTAGCTCGCCGCGTCCGGACGGGCGGGCCAGTAGAAGGCGGGCCGGGGGGCGAAGATCGGGCCCGAGGGGCCCGCCTCGGGCAGGTCGGCGTGCGCGCGGACGAAGCGCGCGATGCGCGCGCTGGCGAGGGAGGGGGTGAGCTGCGGAGGCAGCGCGTCCACCCGCGGCACGAACGGGAGCAGGAGGCCGGCCGCGAGGACGACGGCCGCGGTGCCGACGGGAGGGAGGAAGCGGAGGCCGGTGGCCTCGGCGAAGGCTTCCCAGCGGTGACGCAGGTTGTGGGCGAGACGCACGGCGGCCTATCTTCCCGCACCGGCCGCGGGAGGCAAGGAGCCGATCTCGAGCTTCAGCGTGACGGCCCGCATCGAGGCGGGCACGATCTCGATGTCCTGGAGCCCTTCGCCGAGCTTCCGCTTGAGCTCCTCCCACATCGCGCGGGTCACGCGCGGGATCTCGATCGCGAGGCCGAGACCCTTCGCAACACGCTCGGCGACGCACTCCTCGGCCTCGAGCGAGAGCAGCAGGCGCGAGAGGAAGGTCTCGAGGCAGTCATCAGGGAGGGCTCCGGGAGGGATCTCGCGTACGAGCCGTAGCGGCACCCAGAAGGAGGCGTCCGTCGCGGGGTAGTAGAGCCGGCCGCTGCCGCGGAGGATCGCCATGAGGATCGCGGCGCCTTCGCCCGTCCCCATCGCGGCCCGGTAGGAGGGCGCGGGCGCGACGAGCGAACCGACCGGGATCTCATCCATCCGCAGGAGGGTATCCGACGGCCCCCGGAGCCCCCTCCCTTCCCGGCGCCGGACGTTTCGCGCCATGCGACCGGGGCCAGTGGCGCGATTGTTCGGAACGACCGTGCCGGAGACCGGTCGCCGGGAACCCGGCCGGTCGCAAGGCGTGCCTTCGCAACGGGTTGTGACAGCGTCGCTTTTCGCTCGCTCGGAGGCGCGGGAATTGCTATCTGGGACCCGAAGACAGTGACGGCGGGAGGCCAGGCATGGAGTGGCGCGCCCTCGAAGAGCACTTCCGCGAGGCCCTCACGCAGGACCCGGGGCCGTTCGGCGACGACGCGATCGAGTGGGACTACTCGCGCTACGCCCGCGCGCTGGGGCTCACCGGCGAGCCGGGCGCGCACGATCTGCCGCACCGCTCGTGCGTCGTCGCGTCGCTGCCGCCCGCGCGCTGGGACGCCGCCCAGAAGAGGATCGCCGCGTGGGCGGAGGCGCGCGGCTGGTCGTTCTGGAGCATCAGCGCGCGACCGACGGTGGCCGTGCCGGATCCGATCACGTACGCGCTCGGCCTGCGCGCCGCGGGGACCGATGCG
>JAKLKT010000697.1 GCA_023150495.1 Planctomycetota bacterium | reverse complement strand
CACGCGGAGCCCCGTGTCGCCGACCTCGGGCTCGTGTCCCTTGTACTCCGCCTTGATCCGGTCGCGGATCCCCGCCCAGACCTCGGCCTCCTCATGGCAGGAGACCTCGAGCGGACCGACGCCGCCGTCCCACGAGACCACCGTGACCCACGTCGTCGTGTAGCCGCCGTAGACGGCAAGACGCAGGCGGCGCGCGCCGAACCCGATGTCCCTGTCCTCCTCGGTGCTCGCGGATCCGAGCTTCTCGAGGAACGTCGGGAGCTTCGTCTCGGAGAGTGCGCCGGCGACCCGTCGCGCCGCCGCGACATCCGACGCAACCCACTCCTCGTCGAGCGCCTCCTCCGCGCCGGCGAGCGCTGCGAGCACGAGGGAACAGGGAGCAAGTTTGCGCATGCGGGGCAAGATAGCCCCGGCGCGGTCAACGGGACGTCAAATGCCGTGGACGAGGCCGGTCCCGGCTGCTGCCGGCGACGAAGCGACCCGGCCGGGCAACGTCGTCGCGAACGCCTGTGAGGGGTGCCGGCGATCAGGCCGCGGCGTACTCGCCCCGACCCATGCGCTTCAGGCCCCCGGCGTTGACCACCCGGGTCAGGACCATGGAGGCGTGCGCGCGCTTGACCTTGAGCGCCTTCATCACGTCGCGGACGCCGAAGGGCTTCTTGCGCCCCTTCGCCCAGTCGACGAGCTTGCCGGGGAGGCTGCCGGAGCGGAATCCGCCCTCCGGGGCCCCCTTGGCCGCGGCGGGTGCGCGCCCGCTCCCCCGGGAGGAGTCGAGCTCGATCGTGAGCGTCCGCTCCTTGCGGAGGACCTCGAGAAGGTCGTTGCTGAGCGTGATGGTGATGCTTGCCGTCATGGCGCGGAGGATACGGGCGCAAATGCCCCTTTGCAATCAAACGCGAGGGCCCGCTGCGCCCGTCCCGGCCGGCGCGGCGCCTCAGCGGCTGCCGGCGATCTCGGCGCGGAGCCCCTCGAGGTCGAGGTACTCGTCGGGGAGGTCGCAGGTGAGCACGAGGTCGTCGAAGCTCGCGCTCGACTCGTGGACGAAGAGCCCGAACTTGCACGCCGCCATCTCCCTCGTCTTCCCCTTCGACGACCCCTTCCCCTTGACGTCGCTCGCGCGGAAGAACTCCTTCCACCCCTCCTTGCGCACCTCCACCTCGAGGTCGCGCCCGACCTGCACCTTCTTCCGCAGGTCGCCGCTGAAGATGTCGCGGAAGTTGACGAGGCCCGACGAGACGTCCTCCGCCCCCTCGTCCTCGCGGAGACCGACGGCAGCGATGTGCATCGCGCCCCGCATGTTGAACCGGTAGTCGAAGAGGTTGTAGACGACGTAGAAGTCGGAGAGGACGGGCTCGGTGACGACCGCACCGACGTTCTTCATCTCGCCGACGCGCACCTTGAACGTCGCGGCGATGCCGCCCCTGCTCTCCATCCTGTGGCGGATCGACGCCGACCCCTCGAGGACGAGGCGCCCCTCCTCGATCCGCGCGGGCTTTCCGGACGCGGCGAGCAGACGCGGGGGGCGCGCCTCCTCGAAGTCCTTGAGCTGTTCCGGGTCCTCGAAGTCGTACGCGATCGTCACGTGCCGCTTCTTGAGCGAGACGATCCGCCCGTGGAACGCCTGGTCGAGCGCGATCCGGGCCTTCGGCGGCTTCGCGGGCGCCGTCTCCCCGGCGGCAAGCGGTAGCGCGATCGCGAGGAGCAGCGCGAGCGTCCGTCCCATGTGACTCCCTCCGAAAGTGCATACGCACCTCCGGCGCGCCGGATCGCCCGCTTTGACATGTAAAAAACGAGGGGGCTC
>JAKLKT010000696.1 GCA_023150495.1 Planctomycetota bacterium | reverse complement strand
GGCCGGTGAGCGGCGCCTCGCGCTCGAGGCGGAGCCTCCGCAGCGCGCGCTCGGCCGCCGGGAGCGCGTGGCCCGTCGCGCGCTGCCGCCACCACTCGCCCGCCTCGCCCTCGAGGAGCACGCGCCGGAACTCCGCGGCGCTCCCGAACCGCGCCGACGGCTCCCTCCGCGTCGCGGCGACGATGACCTCGTTCAGGAACGCGTCGAGGTCGGGCCGGAACATCCGCGGCGGCGGCACCTCGCCCTTGAGCTTCTGCGCGAGGATCGCTCCGAGGTCATGCGTGTCGTAGGGGCTCCTGCCCGTCGCGAGCTCGAAGAGCACGATGCCGAACGCGTAGAGGTCGACGCGCGCGCCGATCCGCTCCGTCGGCATGAACTGTTCGGGCGCCGCGTACGCGACCGACCCCACGAACTCGCCCGCCTGCGTGAGCCCCTGCCCCTCCGCCTGCAGCCTCGCGACGCCCAAGTCCATGAGCAGCACGCGGTGGTCGGGCGTGATCACGATGTTTGCGGGCTTGATGTCCCGGTGGATGACCCCGCGCTCGTGGATCGCCTCGAGGGCGTCGAGCGCCTGGCCGGCGATCTGGAGGAGGAGGTGGTCGGGGACCGTGCCGAGCTCCGCGAGGAGCCCCGCGAGCGTCTGCCCCTCGATGAGCTCCATGACCATGTAGTGCACGGGGCGCCCGTCCACCTCGGCGCTCCCGATGTCGAACGTGCGGACGACGTGCGCGTGGCGGATGCGACGGCCGATCTCCGCCTCGCGCTTGAACCGCTCGAAGGCGGCCGGCTCCGCGACGAGGCTCTCGTGGAAGACCTTCACCGCGACGGCCGCGCCCGCGGGGCCGGCCGGGCCGTCGGCGGTCGTCTCGGCGCGGTAGACGGTGCCCATCCCGCCGCGGCCGAGCTCCTTGCCGATGCGATAGCCGGGGAGCTCCTTGCCGATCAGTTCCACCTTGCGGTGATCCTACATGGTCCCTCCGGCGGTCTACCGGAGGATCACGTCGTACTCGCGCTCGACCTCCGTCGCGCCGGTGAGGTCGATTTCCCTCTCCGTGGGCATCTCCGCGGAATTCAGGCACGACACCCGGACCCGCTGCCGCGGGACGCGGACCCAGTACGAGGAGTCGGACAGGTCCTCATGCATCCTGCCGCCCGGACTGAACGACACCATCGCGCGCGAGCCGATGCCGCCGTCGCCGCGGGGGAGCGGCCGCGGCCCCGTGCCGTCGTCCACCAGGATGCGGCCGTGGAGCCGGATCCAGTGGAGCGGCTTCAGGCGGACCTCCTGTTCGAGGATGTCGCCATCGACCGTGAAGGTCCGCTCCCAGAGCGCGTACTCGTCGCCGATGTCGGCCACTCGCAGGCGGACGTTCCGCGTCGGGAGGCGGAGCGAGAACTCGCTCCCCTCGCCCGGGTCGAGCGAGACCTGCTTCCGGACGGCGTCGGAGAAGGCGTGGACGTAGATCGTGGTACGCGGCACCGGCCGGCCGGTCTCGTCGTCCACGAGACGCCCGGTGACGAGGATGCCGCCGTCGCCCGGCGCCTCTCCCTTGCACGAGGCGAGGAGGACGCAGACGAGAGCGACGACAGCCCGCATTCCGAGCAAGATAGCAGCCGGTCATCCTGCCGCCGTCGGCGAGGTAGGATTCCCGTGGATGCGCGAGATCCTCTGTTCCGAAGTGTGGGGGGGTTCGGGGCCCTGCGACGTCTCCGTGAAGCTCGCCGGCGTGCGCGGCGAGTGCTGGTCGCGGGTGTATGAGGGGGGGGCGGCGGGGGGGGACATCCACTTCCTCTCCGTCTGC
>JAKLKT010000695.1 GCA_023150495.1 Planctomycetota bacterium | reverse complement strand
CGGTGCAGTAGAGCTTCGCCATCGACGTGAACCGGTGGGCGAGGTGGTCGCCCGCGTCCTGCTTCCTCGCCGCCTCCCGGCAGAGGAGCCGCGACGCCTCGAGCTCGCACGCCATGTCCGCGAGGTCGCCCTGCACGAGCTGGAAGTCGGCGATCCGCCTGCCGAACTGGCGGCGCGCCCTCGCGAACTTCACGCACTCGTCGACGCACGCGTCGTGGATCCCGACCGCGCCGGCGGCGACTCCCAGCCGGCCGTGGTCGAGCGCCGTCATGGCGATCTCGAACCCCTGGCCTTCCGCGCCGAGCAGCTCGCCCGGCGTGTCCTCGAAGCGGAGCCGCGCATGGTCCGCGCCGCGGTGCCCGAGCTCCGCCTCCTTCATCCGCTCCCGCTCGAAGTCCGTCACGAGGAACGCGGAGAGGCCGCGGTGCCGCTCCGGGCCCGTGCGGGCGAAGACGATCGCCACGTCGGCGACGGTGCCGTTGGTGATCCACCACTTCTCGCCCCTCAGCTTGTTCCCCTTCGCGACGGTCTGGATCGCGGTCACGTCGGATCCGGCTTCGGGCTCGGTGAGCGCGTAGCAGCCGATCGCGTCGAGCGAGCAGAGGCGCGGGAGCCAGCGCGTCTTCTGCGCGTCGGTGCCCCAGTCGGCGATGCACTGCGCGACGAGGCCGACCTGCACGGCGAGGAACCCGCGCGTCGCGGCGCACGCCCTCCCGACCTCCTCGTAGATGATGACGGACTCCTCGTTCGTCATCCCCTGCCCGCCGTGCTGGCGCGGGATGGGCGCCCCGACGAGCCCCTCCTTCGCGAGCGCCACGAGCGGCGCCCGCTGGAAGGTGCGGCTCGCGTCCGCCTCGCGCGCGAAGGGCACGACGTGGCGCTCGACCACGGCGCGCACGCGTGCGCGGAGTTCCTCGTCCCCGGAGCCCCTCTGCATCACGCACCCTCGAAGCGCGGCTTGCGCTTCTCCCGGAACGCCTCGTAGAAGTGCTTGTGGTCCCGTCCCTGGAGGAGCAGCGCCTGCGCCTGCGCCTCGGCCTCGACCGCGGTCACGATGTCCATGTTGAGCTCGTTCTGGAGCATGCGCTTCGTCATCGAGATGGCGAGCGTGGGGCCCTCCGAGAGGCGCTTCGCCCACTCCATCGCCGCGGGCATCAGCTCGGCGTCCGGGACCACGCGGTTCGCGAGGCCGATCCGCGCGGCCGCCTCCGCGTCGACGGCTTCGCCGAGGAGGAGGAGCTCCGTCGCCTTCGAGAGGCCGACGACCTTCGGCAGCAGGTAGCCCGCACCCATGTCGGCGCCCGTGAGACCCACGTGCGTGAAGAGGAAGCGGAAGTGGGACGAGGCGGCGCAGACGCGGAGGTCGCACGCGAGCGCGATCACCGCGCCCGCGCCGGCCGCGAGGCCGTTGACCGCGGCGATCACCGGGCGGTCGAGCAGCCGGATCGCCTTCACGAGGTCGCCCGTCATGCGCGCGAACTCGAGGACCCCCTTCATCGGCATCCTCACGAGCTCGCCGATGATCTCGAAGACGTCGCCGCCGCTGCAGAACCCCTTGCCGGTGCCGGTCAGGACGACGACCTTCAGGCCCGGGTCCCGGCGCGCATCCTCGAAGAACCGCACGAGCTCCCGGTAGACCTCGAAGGTGAGCGAGTTGAGCGACTTCGGCCGGTTGAACGTGATCGTGCCGATGCCCTCGGACACGGAGAGATCGAACGGCGCGGCCATCGTGCCACGGTTTTACCCGATCCGGCCCGGGGCCGCACGGGCGGGCGCCGTCCCGGCCGCGCTCCGGGTGCCGG
>JAKLKT010000694.1 GCA_023150495.1 Planctomycetota bacterium | reverse complement strand
GTGGCGGCCCTGCTCGCCCTCTCCCTCGTCGCGGCGTGCGGCTCAGACGGGGAGGCGGACGCCCGGCTCGCGGCGCGCCGCGCGGCGCTCGGGCTCCCGGAGGATCCGGTTCCCGTTTCCGAGGCGATGGCACGGCTCCGGGAGAAGGGGTACGAGGGCCTGCTCGCCCGCGCGCAGCTGGGCTCGAAGGCACTGCGGCCCGACGAGGTGCTCGACGCGGCGCTTGAGATCGAGAGCCTTCTCTCTCGCGCCGATCCCTCGACCGCGGCGGCCCGGCCCCCGGACCCCCCCGGATTCGACGCGCGGCTCGCGGCCGCTCGCGGGAAGGCGACGGATCTCGCCCGCGCCATTGCGGCGGGCAAGCCCGGCGAGAGGGAGGCGGGGGATCTCGTCGCCTCGTGCCTCGACTGCCACGTCACCTTCCGCATACCGCGCTGAGCGCCTCCTCCGCCGTGTAGCACTCCGGGCCCGTCGCCCGGTCGAGGAGCGCGAGCATCGCGGCGTTCCTCGGCGCGGGCCCGAGCGCCGTGACCGTGTCGTGGTAGCGCTCCTTCGGCCTGCGGCCGAGCGAGAGCTGCCGCCATGTCGAGTTGTAGACGGCCCGGGCGCGGCCGCCGCCCTTCCGATGGCGCTCGATCTCCTCGTCGATCGACGCGTCGCGCCCGTCGCCCGACTCCGCGACGATCCCCCGCGCGCGGAAGACGTCCCGCGCCTCCTCGAGGATCGCCGTCTTGAGCCGTCCGAACTCGGGCTTCCCGTGGTCCTCGCGGCGGACGACAGCGTGCGCGGTGCTCGCGAGGTTGAGGAAGAGCTTCAGCCACTTGTCGCCCTGGATGCGCGGGGAGACGCCCACGTCGAAGCCCGCGCGCCGCAGGTCCGCGGCGAGCGCCTCGACCTCGGGGTCGACGCCCTCGGGGTAGCGGCCGACGACCACGCGCCCGCGCTTCGTGAAGAGGACGCGGCCGGGCTCCATGAGCGTGCAGGTCATCCGCCAGACGCCGCCGACGACCCTGCACCAGCGCGCCGCAAGAGCCTCGGCCTTGACTCCGTTCTGGAAGGTGACGACGGTCCGTCCGGGCCAGCGGGGGCAGAGGTCCGCGACGTCCGGTCCGTGGACGCAGAGGAGGATCGTGCCAAGGGGCTCGGCGACGACCGGCACGCGGGCCTCGACCGTCTCGTCGTCGCCCTCGAGGCGGAGGCGCTCCACGGCGTGGCGCCCCGCGATCGCGACCGGGACGCCCGCGTCCGCGAGCAGGCCGGCGAGGACGGTGCCCACGGAGCCCGCGCCGAAGACCGTGTACATCGCGGGGACAGGCTACCAGCGCGGCCCCCGGAGCCCCCTCCCTCCCGGGCCGCGACCTTGCGAAACTAGCGGCGCCGTGGACCCCTTCGACGCCTACCTCGACGCCTGCCTCGAGGGCGAGGCGGAGGAGCCGGATGCGTTCTTCACCCGGCACCCGCAGCTCGACGCGGAGGCGCGCGACCTGATCCGGGGGCTCCACCGCGAGGCGCGAAGGCGGGCGCCGAAGTCGGCGCTTCCGTTCCCGCGGCTCGGCGATTACATGCTCGTGAGGCGCCTCGGCGAGGGCGGCATGGGGCAGGTCTTCCTCGCGCGTCAGGAGTCGCTCGACCGCGAGGTGGCGCTGAAGGTCCTGCGCCCGGAGCTCCAGGCGTCGCCGAGCGCCGCGTCGCGGTTCCGGCGCGAGGCGCAGGCCGTCGCGCGGCTCCGCCACGACCACATCGTCGCGGTCCACGCCTGTTCCCCGGCGGCGGCCCAACCGATAGAATCCCTTGGGTTGAATC
>JAKLKT010000693.1 GCA_023150495.1 Planctomycetota bacterium | reverse complement strand
CCAGTCCTCGTCGGTCGTGTTCTCGACGATCGCGAAGCCCTGGAGCCACGGCGCGCCCTCGCCGAGCACGAGGCGGTAGCTCGTCTTCCACACGGGGCTCTCGGCGATGTACGCCACGCGGACGCGCCGCTGGCCCTCGCCCGAGAACCGCACGGCGACCGTCTTCTTCTGCGTGTCGTGCCCCTGCGCGAGGGTCGAGAGCGCGAGGCGCAGCTCCGCGTCGAGCTCCGGCCGCAGGAAGCGGATCCGCTGCACGTCGTCGAGCGCGACCGAGGAGAGGCCGTCCGGCGTGAGCAGGTTCAGGAACGCCTTCCCGACGACCGTGTCCTTGACGGGCACGCTGCGCATCTCGACGCCCACGATCGTGCCGCGCACGGCGCCGGGCGCGAGCATCTCCACCTCCTCGCCGCGCGCCTGCGCGAGGATCTGCGCGAGCGGCGGGTCGCCCGTCAGGTCGATCGCGAACGACTTGAGCGTCTTCGTGACCGGGTCGCGCGACGCGTACGTGACGCTCGACACCTGCCCGCCGTCGAAATCCCTGAGCACGAGGCTCTTCAGCAGGTCGTTCACGTCCTTCGCGTCGAACGAGAGCTCGAGCCGGGCGGCGCCGGTGACGTCGCCGTCGCGCTGGAAGTAGCCGACGCCGCTCGTGAAGAGCACGAGGTGCTTCAGCGGCAGCTCGACCTTCGGCTCTTCCTGGGCGGAGATCGCGGAAACGAGAAGGAGCAACGCGGTCTTGCGCATTCGCGCATCTTACGCCCGGAGGGAAGGCGTCCCGCGCGGGGAGGAAAGGGGCGGGGGGGGGAAGGGAGGGCGCGCTACACGGGCTCGACCTTCTCGTCGAGCGTCTTGCAGAGCTCCACGAGAAGGTGGTGCGACTGCTCCTGGATCACCTTCGCGCACGGCTTCGTCTTCTCGACGAGCCAGAAGGTGCCGGAGGTCTCGCGCGCCATGGTCACGAGCGCCTGGAACCCGCCGAGGTTCTGGTAGGCGGCGTTGTAGACCTCGCCCTGGCGGACCTCGATCGATCCCTGGCCGTCCTTGAGGGAGAGGTGGAGCGTGCCGCTCCGCTGGTTGTGGATGAGCAGCTGGAGCACGTCGATCAGGCTGAAGGTCTCGAGCTTGCCGGCGAAGTTCGTCGGCGCCGCGCCGTCGCGGCGGAGCACGCGGAGCATCTCGTTGTCGATGTCGGTGCCGAACGAGAGCTTCTCGATCGCGACCGTCCCGGTGTCGAAGAGCTCCTCGGGCGTCTCCTGCTCGTCCATCATGAGCATGTAGATGGTCGCGCCGATGCGGATGAGGCAGCCGTCCTTGATCGCCGTCCTGTCCCAGATGCGCGCGTCGTTGACGTAGGTGCCGTTCCTGCTCCCGAGGTCCTCGACGAAGAGCGCGTTGCGCCCCTCCCCGCCGACGGTGATGCGCGCGTGCCGGCGGGAGCAGGCCATGTCGGAGACGACGATCTCGCACCCCTGCCCGCGCCCGAGCACGTAGCTCTTGTTCTTCTGGAGCTCGATCTTCTGGCCGCTGACGGTGATCAGGGACGGCATGCTGGCCCCTTCGACATCGACCAACCGCGGGCGGGCCTGAAGGGCGGGAAGCGGCTTCCCTCTCCCCCGGGCCCCCTCACCCCACCCCGACGCGGGGCTCGTCGATCCACGTCGACTTGCACTTCGGGCAGCGGCCGGGCTTCACGAGCTTCCCCTTGGTGAAGACGAACCCGCACTTCTGGCATGCGGCGGGCTCGACGAGGAGCCGGAGCCCCTCGTGTTTGAGGCTCTTCCGGAGGTGCTCGAGGTCGTCCGC
>JAKLKT010000692.1 GCA_023150495.1 Planctomycetota bacterium | reverse complement strand
GCTCTACGTGACGCTCGAGCCCTGTCTCATGTGCGCGGGCGCGATCGTGAACGCGCGCATCCCGCGGGTCGTCTTCGGCGCCCCGGACCCGAAGGCGGGCGCGTGCGGCTCGCTCTACCAGGTGGGGCTCGACCCGCGGCTCAACCACCGGTTCGAGGTCGTCGGCGGGGTGCTCGGCGCGGAGTCGGCGGCGCTCCTCCAGGAGTTCTTCGCGCGCAAGCGCGGGTGAGGGCGCCGGGCGCCCGCCGGCCCGCGAGGGGGCGTCGGCGGGCGCCGCGCGGCCTTGCGCTGCTACTGGCCGGAGACCGGGACCTCGATCTCCGCCGGCACCTCGCGGACGATGCCCTTGAGCTTCCCGTCCATCGAGACCATCACCTTGTACTTGTCCGTGCCGCGGCCCATCTTCACGTGGTACTCGACGACCTCGCGCTTGCTGTTGCGGATCTCCTCCCACATGGTCGCCTGCGCGCCGGAGAGGCTCGACAGCGCCGCGGTCCTCACCGACTCCGGGACCTTGTTCATCGGGACCTGGATCTCCTCGCTGTGGAGCTGGCCGTCGGGCGAGAACATCGCCTCTACCTCCATGCCTCCGACGCGGCGCGCGAGCTCGTAGTAGAGCTTGCCGCCGTCCCACTCGCGCTCGGCGTCCTCGTAGGGGCCGCCGGGGTGGAGCTGGTCCATCGCCGCGCGGACCGGGCCGGGCACCTCGCCCGGCGCGATGTGGTACTCGACCTCCGTGTGGCGGCCGTTCCTGTCGACCTGGACCTCGAGCTTCCGCGCCGCCGCCGCGTGGTCGGACTCCCACTTGCCGTGACGGGTCCCGCACCCCATCCCCGCGACTGCCGAGACCGCGGCGACCAAGAGAATCTGCTTCCGCATATCGTCTTCCTCCCTGCCGGCCGCATCGCCGGCCGTGCTCTCTGGCCATTGTGCGGGAAGCGCCACCGGGTTGACCAGAACTTCCTGCGGCGGTGCCACTTGCGGCGGCGGCCCCTCCCCGGAGCCCCTCCCGCGCCGCTCTCCCCCCGGGGGTGACGGGTAAGGCGAGCGCCGGAAACGCCGATAAGAGGCGCCAGGGCAAGGGGTTTTCGACCGGGTCCGACATCACGAGGTAAGGAATGCTCAGAGCCGCCATCAAGCACGGCATCACGAAGGCCCTTTCCACGCGCACCGGCTTCGAGGTCTGGGACTTCGAGATCAAGGAGGAGCAGCCGTCGCCGGAGCGCGTGACGATCGACATCCGGTACCGCTACCAGCCGGGGCTCTCCTTCCGGGCGGCGATCGCGGCGAAGGGCGAGGAAGGGAAGGTCCCGACCTACGAGATCACCGCCGAGGCGGTGCCGGGCGAGGTGGGGGAGAAGGAGATGCTCCTGCTCGCCGGGCGCCATGAGCTGTGCACGGCGATCGAGCGCTGGACCTCGCGGATCGAGGAGGAGCTCTCGGCGCGTCCCTCGAACCGCGTGCTCCAGGCGCAGGAGAAGGCGATCTCGTACCTCGAGAAGCACCTGCTCGACATCCCGGACCAGCGCCTCACGCGCGAGCGCATCCAGGAGTACCGGCGGAGGCTCGACCGGCTCGAGGCCGCGGTGATCGAGCTGCGCGCGCCCCGCGACGGCGGCAACTCCGCGCGGGCGGAGGCCGTGCGGCAGGAGTTCGCATCCCTGCGCACGCGGCTCGAGGTGCTCGGGGAGCGGAGCTTCCTGCACGCCGTGCTCGTCCGCCTCGTGATGTACTTCTGGGACGACGAGAACCTGCGGATCGTCGAGGCGGGGAGCCGCGCCGCGCAGGACTTCCTCACGGACCAG
>JAKLKT010000018.1 GCA_023150495.1 Planctomycetota bacterium | reverse complement strand
GGGCCCCCGCCGCATCCGCGCTTCCCCCCCCGGCGCCGCCCGCGCCCAGCGCGGACCCGCAGGTCGTCGCGATCGCCGCGTCCACCGGCGGGCCGGACGCGATCCCCGAGCTCATCACCGCCTTGCCGCGCGAGTTCCCGCTTCCCGTGCTCGTCGTGCAGCACATGCCGCCCGTCTTCACGCGTCTCTTCGCGCGGCGGCTCGACGGGAAGCTCCCGCTGCCCGTCGCGGAGGCGGCCGACGGCCTCGAGCTCCTTCCCGGCCGCGTGTACCTCGCACCGGGCGATCACCACCTCGAGGTGCACCGCGGGCACACCGTGCTCCACCGCGCGCCCCCGGTCCACTCCTGCCGCCCCGCGGCCGACGTCCTCTTCCGCACCGTCGCGGAGGAGTACGGCCCGGCGGCCATCGCGGTCGTGCTGTCGGGCATGGGGCGGGACGGCTGCGCGGGCGCGTCGGAGATCCGGCGCCGCGGCGGGCGCGTGTTCGCGCAGGATCCGCAGAGCTGCGCCGTCTTCGGGATGCCGCGGCACGTCGTCGAGGCGGGGCTCGCGGAGCTCGTCGCGCCGCCGTCGCGCCTCGGCGCGGAGATCAGGAGGCTCGTCCTCGCGGGGGTGCGCCGGTGAAGGCCTCGCCCCTTGACCTCGAGCAGGTCTCGCGCCTCGTCGGGCAGGCGTCGGGCGTCGTGCTCGGCGAGGACAAGGGCTACCTGATCCGGTCGCTCCTCGCGCCGCTCGCGCGGGCGCACGGCGGGTCGCTGCGCGGGCTCCTCGACCATGTGGAGGCGGACTCCACGGGCGTTCTCCTGCGGGAGATCGTCGAGACGCTCCTCAACCACGAGACCTGGTTCTTCCGCGACCCGCAGGTGTTCGAGGCCCTCGCGGAGGAGGTTCTCCCCGAGATCGCCGCGAGGAAGCGCTTCCCGATCCGGATCTGGTCGGCGGGCTGCGCGACGGGGCAGGAGCCCTACTCGGTCGCGATGGCCGTCGAGGAGCGCTTCCCGCGCCTGCGCGACCAGATCGAGATCTGGGCGAGCGACCTCTCCGAGCGCGCGCTCACCCGCGCGGAGGAGGGCCGGTACACGCAGCTCGAGGTGAACCGCGGTCTCAAGGCGGCGCTCCTCGTGCGCCACTTCGAGGAGGACGGCGAGCACTGGCGCGTGCGCGCCGGGCTCAAGGAGCGGGTGCGCTTCGGCCGGCTCAACCTCGCGGGCCCCTGGCCGCCGCTCCCGGAGATGGACGTGATCCTCATCCGCAACGTCCTCATGTACTTCGGCGCCGGGACGCGGGCGGAGGTGCTCGAGCGCGTGCACCGCCTGCTCCGCCCCGACGGCTACCTCTTCCTCGGCGCGGCCGAGGGGACGATCCCCGCGGAGGAGAGCTTCTCCCTCGCGCGCAAGGGACGCGTCTCGTACCACCGCGCCCGGCCCGTGGAGGTGTGACGCCATGCCGCTCGAGCCCACCGTCACCTCGCAGAAGCGCACCGCGGTCACGACGCGCACCGGCCACGTCCTCAGGATCCGCCGCCCCTCGGGGGCGCAGGAGGTCGTCGGTCTCGAGACCGAGTCCGTCACGATCGGCCGCGCGGAGTCGAACACGGTCGTGCTGCCCGACGCCTGCTCGTCGCGCCACCACGCGCGCATCGCCTGCGGCGAGGACCGGTACGTGCTCACCGACTGCGGCTCGAAGAACGGCACGTTCGTCAACGGCAAGCGCGTTCAGGCGCACGTGCTGCTCGAGGGCGACGAGATCGTCGTAGGCGACACCGAGATGCGCTTCGAGGCGGCGCAGGCCGAGATCCACCTCGACACGCAGACGACGGGGCTGCCGCTGGTCGAGGGGGACCCCCCCCCGTCCCCCGCGGCGGAGAACGGCGGGCTCGAGGCGCTCGCGCGCCTGACCGAGCTGCTCCAGGAGGCCGAGGGGGAGCTGAAGGTGCTCGACCAGGTGGCCGTCCACCTCCGCTCGATCGTCCCGTGCGACCGGGCGACGATCGTGCTCGTCGAGGAGGGGAGCGGCAACCCGCTCATGCACTTCACCCACGCCACGCTCCCGCCGGGCCGCGACGAGGGCCCGCAGGACCAGGTGATCCGCGCCGGGCTCACGACCGAGCGGGCCGTCGCGCTCAACGTGCCGAAGGCGTCGACCGTGCTCGACTCGACGCTCGGCGTCCGCTGCCACGTCGTCCTCGTGCCGCTGCAGGGCGACGAGCGGAAGCTCGGCCTCCTCGCGCTCGAGCGCCTCCCCTCGAAGCCGAAGTTCGAGGACGGCGACCTGCGGCTCGCGACGATCGCGGGCGCGCAGATCGCCAACTTCCTGAGGAGCGTGGCGTGAACCCCTTCCACGAGGTCCCTCTCATGAACGATCCGAAGCTCCTCGCGTTCGTCGAGGCGGCGCGCGCGACCTTCCAGACGATGCTCGGCATCGACGCGAGGCCCGGCCCCTTCGAACGCGGCCACGGCGTGACGGCCGGCTACGACGTGTCGGGCATCGTCGGGCTGTCCAATCTCGAGGGGGCGGGGGGGGAGCGGCAGGCGTCGCTCGTGCTCTCCTTCCCCGAGGCCGTCGCGCGCCGCGCGGTGGGGCGCATCCTCGGCCTCGAATCGCTGCCGGTCGTCGACCAGGAGGTCGCGGACGGGATCGGCGAGCTGGCGAGCGTGATCGCGGGGCTCGCGAAGCGCGGACTCGCGCGCGCGGGGATCCACGACTGCCGGACGACGCTCCCGAACGTGATCCTCGGCTGCCAGCACCGCGTGTTCCACCAGAGGGACGCCGAGCGGTACGGCGCGCCGTTCGAGACCGAGATCGGCGGGTTTCTCCTTCAGTTGATCCTCCTCGTTCCGATAGATAGGGAGGGGGCGCGGGGGAACCGCGCCGCCACGACCGTATGAAGTCAGCCATGCGGATCCTCGTCGTCGACGACAGCAAGGTCGCGCGCTCGGTCCTCAGGAAGATCCTCCGCGAGATCGGGCACGAGGACGTCGTCGAGGCCCAGGACGGCGTCGAGGCGCTCGACAAGGTGCAGGCGGGCGGGTTCGACCTCGTCATCACGGACTGGAACATGCCGAACCTCGACGGGCTCGGGCTCGTGCGCGAGCTCCAGGCCGGCTCCTCGAGCGTCCCGGTCCTGATGGTCTCGTCGGAGAGCTACTTCAACCGGATCGTGGACGTGATGCGCGCGGGGGCGGAGGGCTACATCAGGAAGCCCTTCACCGCGGAGATGCTCAACCAGAAGATCGCCGAGGTGCGCAAGAAGCGGGAGCTCTCGGCGCAGGCGGCGACGGCGGCGTCGCTCGCGGGCCGCCTCGAGGAGATCGGGTTCCCGGAGCTGATCCAGTTCCTCACCGGCTGCCGGCGGAACGGCCGCGTCCTGATCGAGGCGAACGGGAAGAGCGGCACGATCGACCTCCGCGAGGGAGAGGCCCGCGCGGCGGAGTGGGGGAACCTCCGGGGCGACGAGGCGGTCTACGCGATCGCGGAGTGCGACTCGGGGACGTTCCGCTTCCAGCCCGCGCAGGGCAGCGTGGACGGCAACATCACGCTCCCGACGATGTCGCTCCTCATCGAGGCCCTCCGGAAGCGCGACGAGAAGGCCAGCGCGGTCTGATCAGCCCAGGCGCGCGGCGACGCCCCAGGAGAGGTCCGAGAAGCGGCGGGTCTCCACCGAGAAGCCGAGCCGTTCGAGCGCGGGCACCGCCGACGCGACGTCCCAGTAGGACTCCTCGCGGATCGAGTCGGCGACCGACGGGTCCGCCGCGTACTTCGCGAAGAGGCCCTCCCGCGCCGCCGCGTTCTCGAGCATCAGGTCGCCGAAGACCGCGCGGCCCCGCGGCGCGAGCGCCGCGCGGATCCGCGCGAAGAGCGCCTCCTTCGCGGGGTCCGCGAGGTGGTGCACGGCGTAGGTGCTCACGACCGCGTCGAAGGGCCCGCAGGGCTCGCCGAGGAACGCGAGCAGGTCCGCCTCCACGAGGATCGCGTGCCGGGGCAGCTTCGAGCGCGCGATCCGTGTCATCTCCGCGGAGACGTCGACGCAGGTGAGCCGGCACGGCGGCAGCCGCAGGCCGAGGTTCCCCGTGCCGCTGCCGAGGTCGAGCACCCGCTCGCCCTGCGCCACGTGCGAGGCGACCCAGTCGAGGCACGCACCGTAGCCCGCGCGGACCGGGTGGCTCTCGTCCGCCACGTTCCGGTCGTAGGCGGCCGCCTGCCGGTCGTGGTTCACGGCGCGAGGATACCCTCCCCCGCGCCCCCTCCCCTTCGTCTCCATGATTTGGCACAATCCCGCGATGGAGGTCCGGAGATGCGGAAGTCCCTGCTGCTAGCCGTCTGCTGCGTGCTCATGGGGTGCGGTGGCAGCGGCGACGGGCCGGCCGAGACGTTGAGCGGCACGGCGGCCACCGGCGCCGCGATCCCGAACGCGGCGGTGGTCATCAAGGACAGCACCGGCAGCTCCGTCTCGACGACCACGAACGCCCAGGGGCAGTACAGCGCGAACGTCGGCGGGATGACGCCGCCGTTCGTCGGCCAGGTCGCGCTGCCGGGCGGAGGCGAGCTCTTCAGCATCGCCACCGAGACTGGCACGGCGAACATCGACCCCCTGAGCGACCTCATGGCCGACGCGTTCTTCGCCGTGCGCGGCACGACGCCCGAGAACGTGTTCCCGACGCTCGACGCCTCGACCGACCTGCCGAACGAGGTCGAGGTGCAGGCGCTCGAGGGGATCGTCGAGCGGATGGTCCAGCCGTGGCTCGTGGCCGCCGGCGTGGATCCCGCGACGTTCGACATCGTCACGACGCCCTTCGTCGCCAACGGCCAGGGCTACGACCAGGTGCTCGGGTACACGACGATCACCGCCGGCCAGCTCGCGGGCACGACATCCGTCGTGGTCGCGACGGTGAACATCACCGACGGGACGACGACGCAGGATTCCACCTTCACCGCCGACGCGGCGGGCAACCTCGTGGTCGACACGACGACCACCGGACCCGGCGGCACCAGCACGATCCAGGACTCGACGGCGATCCCGCCGACGAGCGCCGCGCAGGCGGCCGAGCTCGGCGTGCTCGCGACGATCGGCGGGTTCCGGGCCACCGTGAACGCGAGGGGCGCGGCGCTCACGGCCGCGGACCTCCTGCCCTACACCACGACCGACCTGCTCGACAACGGCATGGACCGGACGTTCTTCACGGCCGACGTGGCGACCTTCCTGCGCGGCGTCACGATCGACACGTTCACGGTCGCCCGCATCCACGGCTACGACGAGACGAACGACATCCTCGACGTCACGCTCTTCCTCGCGGTCAGCCAGGGGGCGCTGAGCGAGTCGGAGGAGTTCCGCTTCCCGTTCCGTGGCGTCGGATCCGCCCACCTGATGTACGGGAACCAGCGGGTGGCCGAGGTGGACGAGAGTTCCGTGCAGTTCGAGCGGCGTACCGACTCGTTCACGTCCGGGGACACGACCGGCACCTCCATCAACGTGCACGTGAACGCGCCGGTCGATACGGTCACCTCGGTCACCGTCACGGGGCCCGGGGGGTTCAGCGACACGCTGCTCACGAAGTCCCCGACGACGAACACGGACATCCTCGAGCCGACGCCGACGACGACCCTCCCGTTCGTCACGGACAGCTTCTACGTCAACAGCGGCCCGATCACGCTGCCGTCCGTGCCCGCGACATACACGATCACGCTCAACCTGAACCCGACCGGGACGCAGGTCTACACGGTCACGACGACTGGCAGCGCGGGCGAGCAGATCCAGTACACCGTGAGCCCGACGACGCGCTCGGCCGCGGCGATCAAGGGGCAGACGGTCACCGTGACGTGGACGCTGCCGACGACCTACGCGCTGAGCGAGGTCGATCTCAGCGGGAACATGACGGACGGCGTTACCACGATCAACATCGAGCCGGACAGCATCGTGGGGGTCACCTCGACCTCGGCGACGCTCACGTTCACGCCGCCGGCCGGGACCCCGAACCCCGCGACCTTCAGCCCGTTGAACCTGAACCTCTCGTTCACCGGGGCGAACGGCCAGCGAAGCCTCCTGATCTACGCCTTCGACCAGCCGTAGGCGCGCCGAGCGGGCCGGTCCAGGAGCCTGCCGGGGCTCCCCGGCGGGCGGCGCGCGGTGGCGCCCGGGTCGCCAAGCGCGCGCGGCCCAGCGTGCCCGATAGAATCCGGCGCGGAGGCGGAGCCATGGACGTCGATCCCGACCGCAAGAGCATCCTCGCGTGGGCGGAGGGCGCGCCCAAAGCCGCGGGCGGCGAGTTCGTCCCGGCGAAGGAGAAGTTCGTCGTCGAGGCGCCGATCGGCAGCGGCGGGATGGGGGAGGTCTTCCTCGTCACCGACCAGGACCTGCGCCGCCAGGTGGCGATGAAGATCCTCCGCGCCGACGCGAAGGACCGCGAGATGAGGCTCCAATTCATCGCCGAGGCGCAGGCGACGAGCCAGCTCGAGCATCCCGGCATCCCGCCGGTCCACGACCTCGGGCGCACGCCCGACGGCCGGCCCTACTTCACGATGAAGCTGGTCTCCGGGAGGACGCTGCGCGAGGTGCTCCACGACCTCCTCCTCAAGCGCAAGGAGGTCCTTCGCGAGTACACGCTCCACAAGCTCGTGAGCGTCCTCGAGCGGATCTGCGAGACGCTCCACTTCGCGCACGAGCGCGGCGTCATCCACCGCGACCTGAAGCCCGAGAACGTGATGCTCGGCGACTACGGCGAGGTGCACGTGATGGACTGGGGCCTCGCGCGGATCGAGGGGCCGTCGTCCGAGCGCGAGGGGTCGGTCGAGACGGCGCGCGGCGCCGCCGGCCTCGAGACCGAGTTCGGGGTGCTCAAGGGGACGCTCCTCTACATGAGCCCCGAGCAGACGCGCGCCGAGCCGCTCGACCGCCGGAGCGACGTCTACGCGCTCGGCTGCCTGCTCTACGAGGTGCTGACGCTCCAGATGGCCTTCGAGCCGAGCGACCGGGAGCTGATCCCGAAGAAATCGAGGGGCGAGGTCCCCGACGTCGCCGCGCGCAACCCGCGGCGTCCCGTGCCCGACGCGCTCGCGGATGTCTGCCGGAGAGCGATGCAACCCGAGGCGAAGGACCGCTACGCGACCGCGGGAGAGATGGGCCGCGCGCTCCGCGCATGGCTCGACGGCCGCGCGGAGCGGGAGCGCCGGCACGAGGAGGCGGAGGGGCTTGCGGCGAGAGGGCGCGAGGCGGCCCTCGCGTACGAGCGGCGCAAGGAGGAGGCGCAGCGGGCCGAGGAGCTGGCGCGCGCCGAGGCGCTCAAGTTCAAGCCCTACCAGCCGGTCTCCGAGAAGCGGTCGCTCGTCGAGGCGCGCCGGACGGCCGCGCGCTCCCAGGTGGACGCCGCGGTCGCGTTCGCCGAGGCGATGAAGCACCTCGACGCGGCGCTGATCGCCGAGGAGAGCAACGCCTCGGCGCGCGCCGCGCTCTCGTCGCTCTGGCTGGGCCGCCTCGAGGACGCGGAGCGGCGGAAGGACGAAGTGGAGGCGGCGTACGCGCTCACGATGATCGAGCGCTACCAGGGGATGCCGCTCCCCGCGGAGGGGATGCTCTCGCTCTGGTCCGACCCGCCCGCCGCCGAGGTCGCGCTCTTCCGCTACGTCGAGGAGGACGGGATCCTCGTCGCGGGCGAAGAGCGCCCGCTGGGCCGGACGCCGATCGCCTCCGCCCGCCTCCCCGCGGGTTCCTACCTCCTCGTGCTCCGGAAGGAGGGGTATCGCGACACGCGCTATCCCGTGCACGTGAGACGAGGAGGGTCGTGGGAGGGCAGGGTCCGGCTCCGGACGGACAGGGAGATCGGCGAGGGGTTCGTCTACGTGCCCGCGGGGCCCTTCCTGTACGGCGAGGGGCGGGATCTCGCCGTGCGCGAGCCCCCCGACTTCGCGATCGCGAAGTGGCCCGTGACCTTCGCGGAGTACGCGGAGTTCCTCATGAGCCTGCCGCAGGAGGAGGCGCACGATCGCCTCCCGCACGTCGAGGGGGATCCGGCCTACCTCGAGCGCGGCGCGGACGGGAAGTACCGGCCCCACCCGGTGCTCGTCGAGGGCGGGGCGCGCGCCTACTGCCTGAAGCGGTACGGCGAGGGGTTCGAGTGGAGGATCCCGGTGATGGCCGTGTCGTACGAGGACGCGGACGCCTACTGCAGGTGGAAGACGCGCACGACCGGCCGGGAGTGGCGGCTCCCCACCGAGGAGGAGCGCGAGAAGGCGGCGCGCGGCGTCGACGGGCGCCGCTTCCCGTGGGGCGACCTCGAGGACGCCTCGCTCGCGCGCTGCCGCGAGTCCTTCGCGCACGAGGCGCAGTCCGGGCCGATCGGGGAGTTCCCCTCGGCCGAGTCGGTGTACGGGATGGGCGACGCCGCGGGCGGCGTGTGGGACCTCACGTCGAGCTGGTTCGACGAGCGCAAGGCGTCGCGGGTCGTGCGCGGGGGCTCGTGGACGGGCCCGACGGGCTACCTGCGCTGCGCCGTGCGGTTGCCGTTCCTCTCGCGCGCCCGCGGCACGAACATCGGATTTCGCCCCGCGCGGAGCTTCTGACGGGCGTCCCCCGTCCGGAGTACCGTCGTGTCATGGGACGCGAGGACCTCCTCGTGCCGTTCGCGCTCGGCGACGGGGGCGCGTGGCTTCGTCCCGGCGAGGCGCCGGACCACGGCCGTTTCGAGTGCCCCGACTGCGGGGGCCGCGTCGTCGTCCGCGAGGGGGAGGACATCGTCCGGCACTTCGCGCACTGGCGCGACGCGCCGTCGTGCCGGCTCGCGGGCGAGAGCGCGGAGCACATGGCCGCGAAGTACGCGGTCGTCGCGGCGGTCAAGCGGTGGAAGGCCGGGCAGGCGGGGGCGCCCGTCGTCGTGGCTACGTGCGGGGGGTGCGGGGGCACGATCGAGGAGCGGCCGCTCCGGCCGGTGGTCGCCGAAGCGGCGATCGAGGTCGCGCTGCCCGGCGCCAGGCTCGACGTCGCGCTCAAGGACGCCCGCGGCAGGGTCTCGCTCGGGATCGAGATCCTGCACGCGCACGCCGTGCCCGCGGACAAGGGCCGCGCGCGGGTCCCCTGGATCGAGGTGCGCGCCGCGCAGGTCCTCGCGAGCCTCGGCGGCCGGCTCGAGCCCGTCCGCGGCAACGTGAGGCTCCCGCGGGAGTGCGCGGCGTGCCGGAAGGAGCGCGCCGCGGGGCTTCTGAGCGCGAATGCCCGCGACACCGCCGCCGGGCTCGCCGCCCCCCGGTCCCGCTTCGAGGTGTCGCTCGCGGAGCAGGCGACGTGGACGACGCGCCAGCGCGAGACGCTCGGGAGGTACTTCCCGAAGGAGCGGATGCGGCGGATCCTCGCGCAGCTCCGCCGCGCCTACCCGAAGCTCGACATCCTCCGGGACTTCGAGGACCGGCTGCTCCTCTGCGGCCACCTGTCGCCGCGGCAGGTCGCGGTCGTTGTCCGCGTCGCGCAGCGCGGCCCCGGGCGCCTCGGGGCCGCCCGTGCGTTGCCCGGGGAGGGCCCCGCGGCGCTTTTCGGGGCCTGATCCGGTCCCCCGGAGCCCCCCCCGATTGCATTCGGCCGGTTTCTAAAGCATCCTTCCTGCATGGTGCTGAAGCTCCGCGACCGCATCCTCAGGGGGCCGGGCGGCGTCGAACGGCCGCTCACGCCCCAGGAGATGGAGGCGCTCGCCCGCTCCGTCGACCTGAAGACGCTCGACCTCACCGGCTACCGGCGCTTCCAGGACGAGTGCTACGCGCGGAACACGGTCCTCCTGAACGCGCAGTGCGAGCTCGTCGTGATCTGCTGGCTGCCGGGGCAGATGAGCGCGATCCACGACCACGGCTCGTCCTACTGCCTCTACCTCGTCGTCGAGGGCACGATGGTGGAGGAGCGCTACCGCCTCCGCGACGGGAAGCCGGAGCCCGTCGACGACCGGTCGTTCCGGAGGGGCGACATCACGATCGCGGCCGGGGACTCCGTCCACCGGATCAACAACCGGGGAGACAGGGATCTCGTGACCGTCCACATCTACTCGCCGCCGCTCGGCGCGAACATGAAGCTCTTTACGCCGATCCCGCGGAAGGCGAAGGTGTAGTCGAGGGGGGCGTGGGGGGAGGATTGCGCGTCGCGGTCATCGCCGGCGCGCGGCCGCAGTTCGTGAAGGCGGCGGCGCTGCTTCCCGCGCTCCGGGCGCGGCACGAGGTCCTCTTCGTGCACACGGGGCAGCACTTCGACCCGCGGATGGTCGAGGCGCACTACGCGGGCCTCTCGATCGGGCCGCCGGACTTCCGCCTGAGGCTCAAGGCGCACGAGCGCGCGCCGCGGCTCGCCGAGATGGTCACGGGGCTCACGCAGCTGCTCGAGGAGCATCCCGTGGACCGCGTGCTCGCGCTCGGCGACGCGGACTCGGCGGTCGCCGCCGCGGTCGCGGCGTCGTTCCGGGAGATCCCGGTCGGCCACGTCGAGGCGGGCGCGCGCTCCGGCGAGCGGGACCTGCCGGAGGAGCGCAACCGGATCCTCGTGGACGAGGCGTCGGACCTCTTCTTCTGCTCGACCGAGGCGCACGCGAGGAACCTCGAGGGGTGCGAGGGCGTCCACGTGACCGGCGACGTGATGGCCGACGTCCTCCTCGCGCGCAAGGACTCGCTCCCGCGGGAGCGGGGCGAGTACGGCGTCCTCACGCTCCACCGCGCGGGGACCGCCGACGATCCCGGGGCCGTCGCGCGCGTGCTCGACGCGGTCGGCACGGCGGGCTGCCGCGTGTTCTTCCCGCGCCACCCGCGGACGCGCGTCGACCGCCTCCCGCCGAACGTGGGGGAGATGCCGCCGCTCCCGTACCTCGATTTCCTGGGCCTCGTCTCGGGCGCGAAGTTCGCGATGACGGACTCGGGCGGCCTCCAGAAGGAGGCGTACCTGCTCCACGTGCCGTGCATCACGTTGCGGGACGCGACCGAGTGGGGGGAGACGGTCGAATGCGGCTGGAACGTGCTCACGGGGACCGACCGCGGCCGGATCGAGGCGGCGCTGAAGAAGCCGCCGCGGAGCCGGAAGCACCCGCCGCTCTACGGCGACGGCCACGCCGCCGAGCGGATCGCGGAGCTGCTCTAGCGGTAGCTCCCCGGGAGCACGATCCTCGCCTGCGCCGTCCCGCCCTGGCCGATCCGCACGTCCGCCTCCGCGCGCGCCTCGCGCAGCTCTGCTCGCGCGAGCAGCGCTACCTCCGCGGGCAGCGGTCCGGATGCTGCCTTGCCCTCTTCGTCCGTGAAGACGGGCTCGCCCGCGTGCGCGCCGTGCTCGGCATAGAGGAAGGTCACGTACGCGCGCGGCACGGGGTTCCCCTCCGCATCGACGACCTGCACGATCGCCGATCCCGTGGGGCCGAGCCTCAGGTCGAGGGTCGCCGTTCCCGTCGCGGGGAGCGTGATGTGCGTACGGTTGGTCCCGTCGCGCCCGCCGTCGAGCACGACTGTGTGGGGGCCGGGGGAGAGCCCGTCGATCGAGTAGCGCCCCTCCTGGTCGGTCCGGTCGTTGCCGCCCTGCGCGCCGCTCGCGGGCTCCGCCGGGGACGCGGTGACCCAAACGTACGCGAGCGGCCGGCCGTCGCGGCCGCGGGCGGTGCCCTGGAGCGCGGCGGCGGGCTCGAGCACGAGGTCGAGGGGCTGCGGATCGACTCCCGCCTGCACGAGGACCCCCCGCACCGCTTGAGGCCGGTGTCCCGGCGCGCGCGCCGTCACGTCGTACGTGCCCGGCGGCAGCGGCTCCTCGAACGAGCCGTCGCCCCCTTCCACCCGGACGGTCGTGTTCGTGCGCGGCGTCTTCCGGATCGCGCTGACCATGAACGCGCCGAGCGGGCCCTGCCTCGCGCTGCGCACGGTGCCGCGGAGGACCTGTGACGCGAGCTTCAGCTCGACGCCCTCCGTCCCGGCCGCGACCTCGAGGACGCCGCTCGCGGCCCTCGCTCTCTCCGCGCGCACCCGCAACGATCCGGCGGGGAGCCCCGGGAGGCGGAAGCGGCTCCAGACGTCCGTGCTCGCGAGCTGCAGGACCGCGGGCGCGGCCTGATCCGTAGCTCTTGTAGCAAAGCGAGGAACGAGCCAATTCGCACGGGCGTGCAGAAACGGAGCACCTGGCCCCTTGCCTACTTCATGTGGATAACCTCCGCACCGGTGGCGCAACCTCACTCGTGTCAGTATGTTATGACGCAACGAACCACCATCGGTCCGACAGCGACGTCACGGAGGCACGACGTTTGCCGTCTCACTTCGAGACAAGTTGCTGTCGAGCCGCGGACCGGAGGGATTGGGCGTATGTTCTCGTCACACCGTACCCGAATCGCAGTTGTCGCTACCTTCGTCGTTCTCGTCCTTGTCGCAGCATGCGCCAAGAAGCTCAGCGAGGTCGGCGCGGCCAATGCGATCGTCACCGTAAACCACGCCCACGCAGCGGATGGCGCCGACATCCGCGCGCAGGGCTCGGTGGTCGTCAACCACGGCGCCGTGGCGGTCAGCATCAACGTAACGGTTGCCGAGGCCGATTGCGAGACCGATCAGGTCGAGATCAAGTTCACCTTTGAGGCTAACGGAGAGACGACCCCGGCGGCTCCCACAGGGGGTGCATCCGAGGGAACGCCCGCCACCATCGGGGGCGGCCCAGTCGCAGTCGTGGGAGGCACGTCGCTTGCCGAAATGCAGCTTGATCTGGGCGACGTCGAGGTCGATGATATTGAGATCGTGGGATACTATAGGTGCGTACCTGGTGGCACTTGGGTCGAGTTCTACCGCGCGAAGCTCTCGATCACATAGCGTCCGGAGGGCACAGAAAATGTCCAGCATGAAGCGCGTAACGATCTTGGCTGTTCTCGCGATCGCGGCCGTTCCGGTCGCGTATCGCGCATTCGCATCTGATATCATTTCGCTTCCGGGAGCGGAGGTTCGGAGTCCCGCACGGACCTGGGTACTTTCGAACGTCCAGCTGAACACATCCTCCAACGTGGTCTCCGGGACATTGCTCATGACCGAGTCCGCATCGTTGTCCGATATTGTGCAGGGAGCGTTGTCAGTCGGCACGTATGATCCCTCGGTTGCCCCGCTGGGGGTCACCAAGCATGGAACTAGCACGACCGCGACGTTCAACGCGACCGCCATGACGCTCCAGTGGGACTTCTCCTTCGAGATCCCCGCCGGGGAGCGCTTTGCGGGGGTGTACGTCGACGGCGGCTCGTACCGCCGAGCCGGATCGCCCCCGAAGACGGTTCCGCTTGTCGTGGCCATGGACTTTGCCTATCAGCTGGACTGAGCGGCTGGGAAGGAAGTCGTCGAGAATCCCCGCAGGCGGCGACGCGTTTTCAACGACCGGATCGTCGGCAGCTCGCGTGGCGCCCGGCGAGCCTCGAGTCCCTGACTCCTAACCGGCCTTGCCCAACCTAGACGAGACTAGAGGACCATCGGGTCCGCGGTGTGTGGGGGTTTTCGTGGAGAGCCTCTCTCGCAGTTGTTACACCAACGCCGCGTGAGAGCGGCGGTGCCGGTCGCGGATCGACCCGCAACACGCCCCGGTCGGCGCCAGACCAAGCAGGGAGCAGGGAAGCGGTGTTCCTTGGGCGCCCGCTCGCAGTTGCCGCCGCATCAGCGCGTGGAGCCGACGATCTCGCTGAGCAGTCGCGTGATACCACCTGCACTAGCAGTGCTGACGCGCCCGTCGGGGTACCGGACGAACCAAGCGGGCGTTGCCTCCACTCCTAGCAGTTCACCGTCGGCGATGTCCTGATTTACAACGGCGAAAAGATCTGGCTGCAGCTTGCTGCCGGACCGGATCCGGCGAGCATCATCCGCATGCAGGCCCACCTCACCGAGTTCCGCCACAAGGCGATCAAGCCCTACTCCCCGATGGGGACGAAAGCATGACACAAAATCCCAGAACCTCCCTTGGGAGTGCGCCCATTGTGCGAGGACCGCCGCCGTGAGCGCGTCTGGGTTGTTCTTCACGGGGAAGTGCCGCACAACAAGTCGCACTGTTCCTTGCCACCGTCCTCTCACGTCGTTCGCGACCTTTGCAAGCTCTCTGCCCGTACAAACCCTGCAGTGGAAGTCGTAGAACACCACGACGAGAACTTGGGCGCGTTCAGTCCCCAGCGACGGACTGGTCGGTCGCACGAGAACGGCGTCACTGGGCAGCACGTAGGACCTCGGACGGCTTCTCTCCCGTGACGCCACGAAAGCGCTCGCACCGTACCATCCTCCCGCGGAGAGGGCGGCGACTAGGGGCAGGCTCAGCAAGACCAGCGAACAGCGCGGAGAATCGGCCACGGCTCCGTTCACGAAGAGTGTCTGCGCGATGAACGCTGCGGTCATGATCACTCCGTTCGCCAAGCACCAACCGCACACGGCCCGCGCATCGAAATGCGCATGGCACAGGAGTACCGTGCTTGCGAACGTTCCAGCTGCTAGCAGGCTCCAGAGTGCGGTGCCTAGCCGCAGTGTACTGGCGAACCCACGAGCTTCACGGAACATCGCGCCAACCGCAATCACTAGATAGAGGGCAACGCCCAGAATCCAAAGCGGAACACCGCCGACCGAACTCCAACGGGACAACTCATCGCACCCGCCCGAGAAGCCTACGCGTTCGCCACACGGCGGTGCGTCCCCTACGCTCTGCGTGATGCCGATGATCAAGGCGACAGCTGTTCCCGCACACGCGCACAGATAGACAATCCGATTGAGGAGCCGGCAACGATGCCGCAGGAGATCAGTTCGCATGGCTGGCCCGACCGACGGGACTCACATGGTCCCCGAGTCACGGGCTGTTCGCAATGGTTCGTCGCGTCGCCGCGCCACCCGCGGACGCGCGTCGACCGCCTCCCGCCGAACGTGTTGGAGATGCCGCCGCTCCCGTACCTCGATTTCCTGGGCCTCGTCTCGGGCGCGAAGTTCGCGATGACCGACTCGGGCGGCCTCCAGAAGGAGGCCTACC
>JAKLKT010000691.1 GCA_023150495.1 Planctomycetota bacterium | reverse complement strand
CTCGAGAATCTCCTCTCGCGGGCCCGGCGGCGGCAGCGCGAGTGCGAACGCGACGAGGGCGCGAGCGGCGTGCGGACCCGGCGCTTCGCGGACGTCGTGAAGCGGCTCGGCGAGGAGATCCACGCGACCGATCGCGCGCAGCTCGAGGAGTACCTCCGGTACGTCGAGGGGGACCTCGTCCCGCGCATCCTCCAGCGCGTCGAGGGCGCGAAGGACGGGATGGTCGACGCGGCCAAGCGCGTCGTCGCCGGGAAGGCCCACCTCCTCGAGCTCCGGACGGAGTACTCCGACGCGCTCGAGCGCAGCCGTTCGGTGCGGGAGCGCCTGGGCCTCGATCCGATCCTGCCCGCGGAGGCGCGCTTCGGCCTCGGAAGCCCCCCGCCGCACCCGGACCGCGCCACGCGGGAGGCGTACGACCTCGTGAAGGAGTACCTGAAGGCATGAACGAGCCCGGGCCCGGCGCCGACCTCTACCGCGCGCGCCTCCAGGGGGCGGACCTGCGCGGCAGGGACCTCCGCAAGGCGAACCTGGCGCTCGCGAACCTCAAGGAGGCGACGCTCTCGGACGCGCTCCTGACCGACGCGTTCCTCTTCGGCGCGATCCTCTCCGGAGCGGATCTCGGCGGGGCGCACCTCGCGCACGCCGACCTCTCGGAGGCGGACCTCTTCGGCGCGAACCTGCGCGGCGCGAACGCGTCCGGCGCGGACCTCCGCCGGGCCAACCTCGCGCTCTGCAACCTGCGGGGGGCGCGCCTCAAGGGGGCGAACCTCCGCGACGCGAACCTGAACGGCGCCGACCTGACGGACGCCGACCTCGAGGGCGCCGACGTCACCGGCGCGAGCTTCGGCGAGACCGGGGCCACGGCGTGATCGCGGGGCTCGGCCTCGATCTCGTCGAGATCGCCCGCGTCGCGGAGTCCCTCGAGCGCCACGGAAGTGCCTTCGCGGACCGGATCCTCGGCCCGGACGAGGACCGGAGCCGCGTCGGGACGGCCGAGGGGGCGACCCACCTCGCGGGGCTCTTCGCCGCCAAGGAGGCGGTGATGAAGGCGCTCGGGACCGGCATGGCGGGCGCGGCCTTCAGGGAGATCGCGATCCTCAACCGCCCCGGCGGGGAGCCCTACGTCCGCCTCAGCGGGCGCGCGCTCGAGACCGCGAACCGGCGGGCCATCCGCGACTGGCGCATCTCGATCACGCACTCGCGCACGGTGGCGGCCGCGGTCGCGATCGCGCTCGCCTAGAGGCTCTGGAGCCGGCCGCCTGGTCCCGACGGCGGGTGGACCCTCGCGCCCCCGGACCCCCCCCGGCTTCGCTCGAAAACGAGAGGGGCGGCCGCTCGGGCCGCCCCCCGTTCATGGAAACGCGAAAACGCCTTTCAGCGTGTGGAGAGCGTGGCACCGTCTTCGGTCGACTCCTCGCCGCCTTCCTCGCCGCCGCCCGCTCCGCCACCCTCGCCGCCGCCCTCGGGGGCGCCGACGGTCGGACGGTTCGCGACCGCGCAGGCGAGAGCTTGGTCGGCCGACAGCTGGCACGCGCCGAGCGCGGCGAACGCCGCCGCGCGGACGGCCGCGTCGCCGTCCCGGGTGCCCGCGAGGAGCACCTGGAAGGCGGCATCGTCGAGCACGATCGGGTTCTGGCGGCCGAGCGACGCGACCGCCATCCCGGCGGCCGCCTTCGGCGCGCCCGAGGCCGCCCCGAAGAAGCCGAGGAGCGGGCCGGTCGCGTTCGGATCCCCGAGGTTCGCGAGCGCGAGAATCGCATTGAGGCGCACCGGCGGGTCGTCCGGAACGTCCGCCGTGAGCAGCGCGGTG
>JAKLKT010000690.1 GCA_023150495.1 Planctomycetota bacterium | reverse complement strand
GCTGGTATCGGAAGGGAGGGGGGCCGGGGGGCCGGACCTCCCCCCCGGTTTGCGCGGGCGGATAGGATCCCCGGATGGTCGTGGTTCGCGTTGCGCCGAGCCCGACGGGCGATCCGCACGTCGGGACGGCCTATGTCTCCCTCTTCAACTACGCCTTCCGCAGGAAGCACGGGGGGCGGTTCATCCTCCGGATCGACGACACGGACCGGACCCGGTACCGGGCCGATTCCGAGGCGGCGATCATGCGGGAGCTCGCCTGGCTCGGCCTCTCGTGGGACGAGGGGCCGGACGTGGGCGGGGCGGCGGGGCCCTACCGGCAGAGCGAGCGGACCGACCTCTACCGCGAGGCGTGCGAGGAGCTCGTCCGGAAGGGGGCGGCCTACCGGTGCGACTGCACTCCGGAGCGGCTCGAGAAGGTCCGGGAGGAGCAGCAGAAGCGGAAGGAGCAGCCCCGCTACGACGGCCACTGCCGCGAGCGGCGCCTGCCCCCGGGGCCCCCTCACGTCGTGCGCCTGAAGGTCCCGCTCGACGGGGAGACCACGTTCATGGACGGGCTCCGCGGAGCGATCACGATCGCCCACAAGACCGTGGACGACCAGGTGCTCCTCAAGTCGGACGGGTTCCCGACCTACCATCTCGCGACCGTCGTCGACGACCACAGGATGGGCGTCACGCACATCCTCCGCGCGGAGGAGTGGATCAACTCGACGCCGAAGCACGTGCTCCTCTACCACGCGTTCGGCTGGCCGCTGCCCAAGTGGTACCACCTGCCGCTGCTCCGTAACGCGGACCGGTCGAAGATCTCGAAGCGGAAGAACCCGACGTCGATCACGTGGTACCGCGAGGGCGGCTTCCTGCCCGAGGCGATGCTCAACTTCCTCGCGCTCATGGGCTTCTCGCTCGGCGACGACAAGGAGGTCTTCTCGCTCGAGGAGTTCGTGGACGCGTTCGAGCCCGACGCGATCAAGACGTCGGGCCCGATCTTCGACTTGCAGAAGCTCGAGTGGCTGAACGGCGTCTACATCCGGCAGATGGCGCCGGCCGAGCTCGCACGGCGGCTGCGCGGCGTGAGCGCGGTCGCGCGCGACGCCGACGAGAGGAAGCTCCTGACGACGATCCCGCTCGTGCAGGAGCGGATGAAGAAGCTGACGGAGTATGACGAGCTCTGCGACTTCCTGTTCCGGGACGCGGCGCCCGTCGGTGCCGAGGAGCTGGTGCCGAAGGGGCGGACGCCGGCGGAGACGGCCGCGATGCTCCGCCGCGCCCGCGACGTCGTGGCGGCGACCGACCCCGTGCCCGCGACGCTCGAGGCGGGGCTGCGCGCGCTCGCGGAGGGTGGCGGCTGGAAGGCGAAGGACCTCCTGATGGCGCTCCGGTTCGCGGTCTCGGGCAAGAAGGTGACGCCGCCGATCATCGAGTCGATGTGCGTGCTCGGCCGCGACGCGTGCGCGGCGCGGATCGAGGCGGCGGCGGCGAGGCTCGGGGGGTAGCGGTGGCGCGAATGTACGTCGTCCTCTCGCCCGTCGCGAAGATCGCTGCGACCGTCGGCATGGTGGGCGGCGTGCTCGTGGTCTACGACCGGCTGTCGGACTCGTCGTGGGCCGCGCTCCCGGGTGCTGTGCTCCTCTTCGGCGGCGCGCTCGTCTACTTCATCGAGCGCATCCGCCTGACGATGAGGAAGCGCGACGCGGACGGGCCGCCCGCATGAGCTGTCGTCGCTTGCCGAGGCGGATCTCGACGCCCTCGACCTCGACGATGATGTAGTCGTCGCCCTCCTCGACGATCACGACCTCGGTTCCGGCGATCTCCTTG
>JAKLKT010000017.1 GCA_023150495.1 Planctomycetota bacterium | reverse complement strand
GGGTCGGGGCGACCCGCGCGCTCCTCGCCGCGATGCTCGCCTGCGCCCTCCTCCTCCTCGCGCTCCTCCTCCTCCCCGGCCTCAGGGCCGCGACGGGCCTCGCGCGGCTCGTCCCGCGGCGGCTCTCCGCGATCGCGCGGGAGGCCTCGGAGGCGCTCGCGCTCTACGCCGGGAAGGGGCGCGCGCTCGCCGGGGCGGCGCTCGTGGCCCTCGTCGCGCAGGCGCTCGTGCTCCTCGCGATCTTCCTCTACGGCAGGGCGCTCGGCGTCACGCTCTCGCTCTTCGCCGTCCTCGCCGCGGTGCCGGTCGCCCAGATGGTCTCCGCCGTGCCCGGGCTCCCGGGAGGCTTCGGCGTTGGGGACCTCGCGTACGTCGCGCTCCTGCCCGACGCGGGCGTGCCGGCGGGGACCGCGCTCGCGCTCTCGTTCACGTACAAGGTCCTCCACGTGCTGCTCGCGCTGCCGGCCGGTCTCTGGCTTCGCCGGTACCGGGCGTAGTACCCTCTCGCCATGTCGCTCCTCGCGGTCGGCGCGCTCGCCTACGACACCGTCGAGACCCCGTCGGGGCGCGTCGAGGACATCCTCGGCGGCGCCGCCACCTACTTCGCGGTCGGCGCGTCGTTCTTCGGCCCCGTGCGGCTCGTCGGCGTCGTCGGCGAGGACTTCAAGCACGAGCACAGGAAGCTCCTCGAGGAGTGCGGGGTCGACCTCACGGGCCTCGACGTGCGGCCGGGGAAGACCTTCCGCTGGGCCGGCCGCTACGCGGGCGACATGAACGTCGCCGAGACGATGGCCACGCACCTGAACGTCCTCGACGGCTACCAGCCGGCCGTGCCCGCGGCGTTCCGCAAGAGCAGCTTCGTGTTCCTCGCGAACGCGCCGCCGAGGACGCAGGCGCACGTGCTCGACCAGGTGCCGGGCGCCTTCACCGTGCTCGACACGATGAACTACTGGATCCAGGAGACCTGGGACGACCTCAACGAGGTGCTGAAGCGGGTCGACATGCTCGTCTGCAACGACGCGGAGGCGCGCGCGATCGCCGAGGACCACTCGCTCATCCGCGCCGGCCGGAAGCTCCTCGCGAAGGGGCCGAAGGTCGTCGTCGTGAAGAAGGGCGAGCACGGCGCCTTCCTGTGGGGCAGGGACTTCTTCCACGCGATCCCCGCCTACCCGCTCGAGCACGTCGTCGACCCGACGGGCGCGGGCGACAGCTTCGCTGGCGGGCTCGTCGGCTCGCTCGCGGCCGAGGGCAAGGTCGACGAACGCTCGCTCCGCCGCGCGATGATCATGGGCGCGATCGTCGCGAGCTTCACGGTCGAGGACTTCTCGCTCAGGCGTCTCCGCGCGATCACCCGCGCCGATCTCGACGCCCGCTACCGGGAGTTCCTCGCGTTCACGGCGCACCCGTGAGGGCGTTCCTCGCGATCCCCCTCCCGGAAAAGCTCTGCGAGGAGCTCGCGGCGGTGGGGCGCGGGATCGCTGGGCTCCGGGCGCAGAAGGCGGGCACGATCCACCTGACGCTCCGCTTCTTGGGCGACATCGAGGACCCCGAGCCGGTGGCCGCCGCGGCGGCCGAGGTGGCGGCCCGGCACGCGAGCTTCGATGTGTCGCTTGCAGGGCTCGGCGCTTTTCCCGATGCAAGGCGCCCGAGGGTGGTGTGGGTGGGGCTCGGGGAGGGAGAGGGGGCCAGCAAGGCGCTCGCGGGAGACATCGAGGACGCCGTGGTGGCCCTCGGCTACCCCCCGGAGGAGAGGCCCTGGACGGCCCACATCACGCTCGGGAGGTTCCGCGACCGGCCTCCGCAGCCCCCTCCCTTCGACCCCAAGCGCCCCTTCGGCCGGTTCCGGGCGGAAAAAATCGTTCTTTTTTCGTCCGTCCTCGCCGGAGAAGGCGCTCTCCATGAGCCTTTTCGGGAGATGTCCCTCCTCGGTGGTACGTAACCGGGTCGCGACTAAATAACAGGCGGCCTTTTTTCCCCGCCCGCGAGGAGTGACCCATGGTTGGCCGGAACAATCTGCCCGCGCCGAAGGACGAATCGAAGAAGCGCGCGGAGGCGTTGAACTTCGCCCTCTCCCAGATCGAGAAGCAGTACGGGAAGGGGTCGATCATGCGGCTCGGCGACGGGAAGGCGTTCGGCGTCGAGGGGATCTCGACGGGCGCGCTCTCGCTCGACGTCGCGCTCGGGGGCTGGGGGGCGCCGCGCGGGCGCATCATGGAGATCTTCGGGCCGGAGTCGTCGGGCAAGACGACGCTCTGCAGCCACATCGTCGCCGAGGCGCAGAAGCAGGGCGGCGTCGCCGCGTTCATCGACGCCGAGAACGCCTACGACCCCGCCTACGCCGCCAAGATCGGGGTGAAGCTCGAGGACCTGCTCATCTCGCAGCCGGACTCGGGCGAGCAGGCGCTGGAGATCGCGGAGACCCTCATCCGCTCGTCCGCGGTCGACGTGATCGTCATCGACTCGGTCGCGGCCCTCGTCCCGAAGGCGGAGCTCGAGGGCGAGATGGGGGACCAGCACGTCGGCCTCCAGGCGCGCCTCATGAGCAAGGCGCTGCGGAAGCTCACGGGCGTGGTGCGGAACTCGAAGACCTGCCTCATCTTCACGAACCAGCTCCGCGAGAAGATCGGCGTGATGTTCGGCAACCCCGAGACGACGCCGGGCGGGCGCGCGCTCAAGTACCACGCGTCGGTGCGGATCGACCTCCGGCGGATCGGGTCGATCAAGGAGGGCGAGACGGTCGTCGGCAACCGCGTCCGCGCGAAGGTCGTGAAGAACAAGATCGCGCCGCCGTTCCGGCAGACGGAGTTCGACATCTTCTTCAACCGCGGGATCTGCCGCGAGGGCGACCTCATCGACCTGGGCGTCAACACCGGCGTGATCACGAAGCAGGGCACGTGGTTCAGCCACGGTAAGCTCGGGCTCGGCCAGGGCCGCGACCGCGCGCGGGCGTTCCTCCTGGAGAACGGCGACGTCGTGAAGGCCTTGACCGAGGAGGTGAAGGCCGCGATCGGCGTCGGCAACGCCGCGGCGCTTCCGCGCGGCGGCAACGGCGCCTCGGCCGAGGAGGCCGAGCCCGCCGAGGCGCGCGCGGAGTAGCGGGGGAGGACCGGTCCGGCGCCCGCCGAGGGCGCCGGATCCTCGCGCCGGCGGCGGGGCGGTTCGGACGTCCCCGCGTTCCTGTCTTCGGCGCGGCCGGCTCCGTCGAGCGACGCTCCGTCGCCCGCCACGACGGCGGCTCAGCGCGGGGCCGCGGCCTTCATCTCGATCCGCGCATGACCTCCGTCCGCGATCGATGCTCGCGCCCGGCATTGCTTCGGGGCGGTCGCCAGCGGCGCCCTCGCCGTCCGCCGCCCCCGGACCCCCCATCCTTCGCCCCGCCGGAGGCGCGGACTTATACTCCCCGCCATGAGAGCCGACGAGCTGCGCGAGGCCTACCTCTCCTTCTTCGAGGGGAAGGGCCACACCCGCTACCCGAGCGACTCCCTCGTCCCCGCGAACGACCCGACGCTCCTCTTCACGGGCGCCGGGATGAACCAGTTCAAGGAGATGTTCCTCGGCGTCGGCAACCTGCCCTTCAAGCGCGCGACCACGTCCCAGAAGTGCTTCCGCACGGGCGACCTCGACAACGTCGGCAAGACCTACTACCACCACACGTTCTTCGAGATGCTCGGGAACTTCAGCTTCGGCGACTACTTCAAGCGCGAGGGCATCCTCTGGCAGTGGGAGTTCCTGACGAAGGTCCTCCGCATCCCGGTCGATCGCCTCTGGGTCTCCGTCTACAAGGACGACGAGGAGGCCTTCTCCGTCTGGGAGAAGGAGGTGAGGATCCAGCGCGAGCGGATCTGGCGCATGGGGGCGAAGGACAACTTCTGGCCGGCGAACGCGCCCGAGGAGGGCCCGAACGGCCCCTGCGGCCCCTGCTCGGAGATCTTCTTCGACTTCGGATCGCCCGGCAAGGAGGGCGATCCCGAGGCGAAGCGCTACTGCGAGATCGGGAACATCGTCTTCACGCAGTTCAACCGCGTCGGGCGAAACGACCTCCAGCCGCTGAAGCAGAGGAACATCGACACCGGGATGGGCTTCGAGCGGATCCTCGCGGTCCTGAACGGCCACCGGAGCAACTTCGAGACGGAGCTCTTCCGCCCGATCATCGACGAGGTCGCGCGGATCGCGGGGAAGAAATACGCCTACGACGACCCGCTCGGCCCGCAGTTCCGGCGGATCGCGGACCACGTCCGCGCGGGCGTCTTCCTCGTCGCCGACGGCGTGAAGCCGAGCAACGAGGGCCGCGGCTACGTCGCGCGCCGCGTGCTGCGCCGCGCCATCCGCGACGGCATCGCGCTCGGCATCGACAAGCCGTTCCTCGAGAGGCTCGTGCCCGTGATCGTCGGCATCATGGGCCGCGCCTATCCCGAGGTGAAGTCCGCCGAGCAGGCGGCGACCGCATTCCTCCGCGCCGAGGACGAGAAGTTCAGGGAGACCTACCACACCGGGATCGAGCTCCTCGAACGCGAGCTGAGGGGGCTCCGGGGGCAGACGCTCCCGGGCGAGACCGCCTTCGTCCTCTACGACTCCCACGGGTTCCCCTACGAGCTCTGCGAGGAGATCTGCGCCGAACGGGGCATGAGGGTCGACCGCGCGGGGTTCGACCGCGAGATGGAGAAGCAGCGCGCCCGGAGCCGCGAGGGCTCGACGATGGGCGGCGAGGTGTTCGTCGCGACCGCGCTCACGGCGCTCAAGAAGAGCGTCGGGGAGACGGAGTTCACGGGCTACGAGCGCGAGGAGGCGGAGTCCCTGGCCGAGGCCGTCATCCGCGGGGAGACGCCCGTCGACGAGATCGCCCCGAAGGACGGAGACACGCGCATCCTCGCGAAGGCGACGCCCTTCTACTCCGAGTCGGGCGGCCAGGTGGGGGATGCGGGCGAGATCCGCGGGCCGCGCGGGAAGTTCCGCGTGACCGACACGAAGCGGATCGAGGGCTACGTCTTCCACTACGGCCGGGTCGAGGAGGGCTCGATCCGCCGCGGCGACAAGCTGGAGATGCGCGTCGACCGGCGGCGCCGCTCCGGGATCCGGCGCAACCACTCCGCGACGCACCTGCTCCACGCGGCGCTCCGCACCGTCCTCGGCAAGCACGTCACGCAGGCGGGCTCGCTCGTGGCGCCCGACCGGCTCCGCTTCGACTTCACGCACCCGAAGCCGGTGACGGCCGCGGAGCTCTCCGCCATCGAGGAGTGGGTGCAGGAGGAGATCCTCCTGAACTCCGATGTCGTCACGGAACGGATGGAGACGACGAAGGCGAAGGCGATGGGCGCGATGGCCCTCTTCGGGGAGAAGTACGGCGACGTCGTCCGGGTGGTGCGGATCGGCGACCACTCGCTCGAGCTCTGCGGCGGCACCCACGTCGGCTCGAGCGCCGAGATCGGGACCGCGCTCGTCACGGCGGAGGGCGGCGTCGCCGCGGGCGTGCGGCGCATCGAGATGATCTCGGGCGGCGGCGCGTTCGAGCTCGCCCGGACGCAGCGCGGGACCCTCCGGGGCCTGGCGTTGGCGCTCAAGGCGCAGCCCGAGGCGCTCGGCCAGCGCGTCGAGGCGCTCCAGCACGAGCTGAGGGAACTCCGGAAGCGCGAGGCGGAGCAGGCGAAGTCGAGCGGCCACGCCGCGGTCGAGGGGCTCGTCCGGGGCGCCGTGGCCGCGAAGGGCGTGAAGGTCGTCGCGGGCGTGGTCGACGGGGAGGACCCGGGCGCCCTCCGGACGATCTCGGACGCGATCCAGAAGCAGGTGGGGGAGTCCGTCCTCCTCCTCGCCGGCCGAGGCAAGGAGCGCTCGTCCCTTCTCGTCATGGCGTCCGACGGCGCGGTGAAGAGGGGTGCGAAGGCGGGCGACCTCCTCCGGGGCCTCGCGGAGCGGGTAGGCGGCAAGGGAGGCGGGAAGCCGCAGATCGCGCAAGGCCAGGCGCCCGCCGCGGCGGCCCTCGAGGCGGCTCTCGACGCCGCCCGCGAGGAGGTCCTTGCCCTCCTCTCCCGGTAACTCCGCCTCGCGGTCCGGCGGGGGCCCCCCCGGAGCCCCCCCGGATCCCCGAAATGGCATGGGCACGTTCCGCGAGTTTGACAGCCCTCCCTCCCGCGGATAACGTGCGGGGCTTCCCCGCCATGTCAGTCCCCAAGAGGAAGAAATCCAAGGCGCGGACGCGCTCGCGAAGGGCCCACCAGGCGCTCGTGATGCCGCAGCTCCGGCCGTGCCCGCGCTGCGGGTACAAGCGGCTCCCGCACCGGATCTGCACCCAGTGCGGCTACTACAACGAGAAGGTCCAGGTCGAGACCGAGGAGTGACCGGAGCCTTGGGAGCGGCAACGCCTTCCCTCGAGCGCTCGACGAGGATCGCCCTTCTGTGCCCCGGCCAGGGCGCGCAGAGCGTCGGCATGGGCGTGCCGTGGACCCTGCGCTCCGGGCGCGCCAGGGACGTCTTCGCCCGCGCCTCCGAGATCCTCGGCTTCGACCTCCTGAAGCTCTGCGCGGAGGGCCCCGCCTCCGAGCTCACGCGGACCGACGTCTGCCAGCCCGCGATCCTCGTCACCTCCGCCGCGTGCCTCGCGGCGCTCGAGGAGGAGGCCCGGATCGACCCGGCGCAGGTGCACGTGGCGCTCGGGCTCTCGCTCGGCGAGTACACGGCGCTCCACGCGGCCGGGGTCCTCGGGCTCGAGGACGCGGTGAGGCTCGTCCGCCTCCGCGGGGTCGCCATGCAGGAGGCGAGCGAGAAGGTCGCGTCCGGCATGACGAGCGTCATCGGCATCTCTCCCGAGGAGGCGGCCGAGGTCTCCGCCGCGGCCACGAAGGGCGGCGGCGTCTGCGTCGTCGCGAACCTCAACTCTCCGGGGCAGGTCGTGCTCTCCGGCGATCGCGAGGCGCTCGCGCGCGCCGAGGCGATCGCCGCGGAGCGCGGCTTCCGGCGCGCCGTGCGGCTCGATGTCGCGGGCGCGTTCCACTCGCCGCTCATGGAGCCCGCCCGGAGGAAGCTCGAGGAGGCGATCGCCGGGACCGCATTCCGGAAGCCGCGCTTCCCCGTCATCGGCAACGTCGACGGCCGGCCCGCGACGGACCCCGCGGTCCTCAAGCGGAACCTCGTGCGCCAGCTCACCTCGCCGGTGCTCTTCGAGGCCTCGCTCCGCCGCGCGATCGCGGACGGAGCCTCGAAGTTCGTGGAGCTCTCCCCCGGCCGCGTGCTCTGCGGCCTCGTGAAGAAGATCGACCGGACGCTACCGCGGGAGGCGTCCGACGGAGGCGAGTCATGAGCGAGCTCTCGGGGAAGGTCGCGCTCGTCACCGGCGGGTCCCGCGGCATCGGCCGCGCGATCGTGAAGTCGCTCCTCGACGGCGGGGCCAGGGTCGCGCTCACCGCGACGAGCGCGGAGAGGGCCTCGGAAGCCGCCCGGTCCTTCGAGTCGCAGGGGGTGCGGGGGTACGCGGGCACGGCGAAGGAGGTGGCGGACGCCGTCCTCAAGGACTTCGGCCGCTGCGACATCGCCGTGCTGAACGCCGGGATCACGCGCGACCAGCTCGCCTTGGGGATGCCCGAGGAGGACTGGGACGCCGTCATCGACACGAACCTGAAGGGCGCCTTCCAGATGGTGCAGGCCCTCTACCGCTCCTTCATGAAGCAGCGGTCGGGGCGTATCATCGCGATCTCGTCCGTGGTGGGGCTCACCGGGAACGCCGGGCAGACCAACTACGCGGCGAGCAAGGGGGGGCTCGTTTCCCTGGTGCGCTCGTTCGCGAAGGAGCTCGGCTCGAGGAACGTCACGGCCAACGTCGTGGCGCCGGGCTTCATCGCGACGGACATGACGAAGAACCTCGGGGACGAAGTGGCCCAGCTGGCCGCCAAGGCGACGCCGCTGAAGCGGATCGGCACCCCGGAGGACGTGGCGGGCGTCGTGCGGTTCCTCGCGTCGGACGCCGCTTCGTACGTGACGGGCCAGGTGATCGCGGTCGACGGGGGGATGACCCTCGGCGGAGGCTGGTAGTAAGGAAGGGGCCGGGATATCCTGTCGCGGCGTTTCCGCGGCTCCATCATTCGGGAGAAAGGCATGGCGGAGGAACTGAAGAACATCGACGAGCGCGTCAAGGAGATCGTCTGCGAGCAGATGGGCGCCGCCCGTGACAAGATCACGGACGAGACGTCCTTCATCCAGGATCTCGGCGCCGACTCGCTCGACACCGTAGAGCTCGTGATGGAGTTCGAGGACGAGTTCGACTTGAACATCCCCGACGAGGACGCGGAGAAGATCCAGACCGTCGGCGACGCCATCAAGTACATCAAGTCGCACGTGAAGTAGGGGCCCCGCCCGATGTCCAGGCGCCGCGTCGTCGTCACCGGCCTGGGCGCCATCTGCGGCCTGGGCAACGACGCCCCCGCCGTCTGGGCGGGGGCGAAGGCCGGGCGTTCGAGCGCGCGGGCCCTGACCCGTATCGATCCCACGGACATCGGGAGCAGGATCGCCTGCGAGGTGCGCGACTTCGACGCCGAAGCGCTGCTCGGCCACGGCGCGAAGAAGCTCGACCTGTTCTGCCAGTACGGGGTGGTCGCGGCGGACGAGGCCCTGCGGGACAGCGGCCTCGACCCCGCCCGCGAGGATCTCGACCGCTGCGCGGTGATCACCGGGTCGGGCATCGGGGGCCTCACGGAGCTCGAGGCCCAGCACTCGGTGCTCATCGAGCGCGGGGCGCGCCGCGTCTCGCCCTTCTTCATCCCGCGGCTCATGATCAACGCGCTGTCCGGCAACATCTCGATCCGGAACGGCTTCCGCGGGCCGAACTACATCACCGCTTCCGCCTGCGCCTCGTCGTCCCACGCGATCGGCCTCGCCTTCCGGGCGATCCGCGACGGCGACTGCGACGTCTGCGTCACCGGCGGCGCGGAGGCGACGATCACGCGGCTCGCGATGGCCGGCTTCTCGAACATGAAGGCGATGTCGCTCCGGAACGACGACCCCGGGCGCGCGTCACGCCCCTTCGACCGGGACCGCGACGGGTTCGTGATGGGCGAGGGCGCGGGCATGCTCATGTTCGAGGAGCTCGGCCGCGCGAGGAAGCGCGGGGCCCGGATCTACGCCGAGGTGAAGGGGTTCGGCATGACGGCCGACGCCCACCACATCACGGCGCCGACGCCCGAGGGCAAGGGGCCGGCCGACGCGATGCGCCTCGCGCTCCGCGACGGCGGGGTCGATCCCGAGCGCGTCAACTACATCAACGCCCACGGCACAAGCACGCCGCTCAACGACGCGGCGGAGACCCGTGCCATCCGGACCGTGTTCGGCGCCCACGCCCACCGGCTCTCCGTCTCGTCGACAAAGTCGATGGCGGGGCACCTGCTCGGCGCCTCGGGGGGACTCGAGCTCGTCCTCACCGCGCTCATGGCGCACGAGGGTGTGGTCCACCCGACGATCAACCAGGAGAACAAGGACCCCGAGTGCGACCTCGACTACGTCCCGAACGAGGCTCGCCCGCTGCGGATCGACCACGCCCTGAGCAACTCGCTCGGCTTCGGAGGCCACAACGTCTCCATCCTCCTCGCCCGGTTCGACGGATGAGGGTCGACCGCGGGCTCCGGGCGCGCCTCGCGGCCGCGGGCCAGGAGTTCCTCGCCGAGCACGTCGAGGCGCTCGAGCCGGCGAAGCAGGACGTCCTGCTCCCGCAGATCGAGGCGCTGGACCTCGAGGGGATCGCCGCGCTGCGCCGCGGGGAGGGGCTCGCGCCCCCGCCTTCGGACCCCTGGGGGACGGTGCCCTACCTCCCCGCCTCCTCGCGCGGGCCGAGGACCGAGGCCGCCGTGCGCGGGCGCATGGAGCTCGCGGGCGGGAAGGTCGCATTCGCGATGATCGCTGGCGGCCAGGCGTCCCGGCTCCGGTGGGACGGCCCGAAGGGGACCTTCCCGATCGGCCCGAGGACCCAGCGGAGCCTCTTCCAGGTGCTCGTCGAGCATCTCGCGCGCGCGGCGCGGGATTTCGGCGCGGTCCCGCCGCTCGCGGTCACCACCTCGCCGACGACCGACGCGGCGATCCGGGCGTTCTTCGAGCTCAACGACTGCTTCGGCTTCGACCGCTCCGTGCTCTCCTTCGTCTGCCAGTCGTCGCTGCCCGCGTTCGACGCGGACGGCCGGCTCGTCCTCGCGGCCCCCGACCGGCTCTTCCTCTCCCCGGACGGCCACGGCGGCGCCATCCAGTCCCTCGAGGCGAAGGGGACCCTCAAGGCATGGGAGCAGCAGGGCATCGCCACCGTATGCACGCTCCAGGTGGACAACCCGCTGCTCAAGGTCGTCGACCCCGACTTCATCGGGCGCATCTGGACCGAGGGGACGCCGATCGCGACGAAGGTCGTCCTCAAGGAGACCCCCGGGCAGAGGCTCGGCATCGTCGTCCGGCGGAACGGCCGGCCTGCGGTGGTGGAGTACACCGAGGCCCCCCTCGACCGCGCCGCCGCGCGCGACGCCACCGGCGCGCTCGTCTACGGCCTCGGGTCCATCGCCGCCCACGCGTTCCGGCTCGACTTCCTGCGCCGGGCGCTCTCGACGGGCCTCCCGCTCCACGCCGCGAGGAAGGAGATCCCGTGCGTGGACGCCTCCGGCCAGGAGAGCCGGGTCGCGGGGGTCAAGTACGAGCGGTTCCTCTTCGACGTCTTCCCGCACGCCCGCGACCTGACCGTCGTCGAGGTGGCGCAGGACCGCGAGTACGCGCCGGTCAAGAGCGCCGAGGGCGACGAGTCGCCCGAGACGTCCCGCCGCGCGCTCGAGGCGGAGTACCGCCGCTGGTACCGGGAGGCGGGCCGGGAGCCGCCGGAGGGCGTGCTCGAGCTCTCGCCGCTCGACGCGCTCGGCCCCGAGGACCTGCGGACTTCCAACGCGCGCGACGGCAGGTAGACTCATGGCGCGGAGGAGAGCCGGGCCACGGAGCGTCGCATGAGGACCGTGGCTGTCGTGATGGGCGGGATGTCGAGCGAGCACGAGGTCTCGCTGTCGTCCGGCCGGGAAGCCTTCCGCGCGATCGACCGGCGCCGCTACCGCCCACTCGAGGTCGTGATCGGACGCGACGGGGGCTGGCTCGTCGACGGCGTCCGCCGGGACGGCGCGCTCGAGGGCGCGGAGGCGCTCCGGGCGCTCGGGTGCGAGATCGCGCTGCTGATGCTCCACGGGACGAACGGGGAGGACGGCACGATCCAGGGATTCCTCGAGACCGCGGGGATCCGCTACACCGGCAGCGGCGTCGGCGGCTCCGCGCTCGCATGGGACAAGATCGCCGCGAAGCGCCTCGCGGCGACCGCGGGCGTCGCCGTCGCGAGGGACCTCGTGCTCCCGCCCGCGACCGCGGACGACGTCGGGCCGACGCTCGGCTTCCCCGTCTTCGTGAAGGACCCCTGCGGCGGGTCGAGCCTCGAGGTGCGGCCGGCGAGGGATCCGGCGGTGCTGCGGCGCGCGGTGAGCGAGCTCGGCAGCCGCCGCCTCCTCGTCGAGGCGGCGGTAGCGGGCCGCGAGCTGACGGTCCCCGTCCTCGACGACGGGGACGGCGTCCCGCGGGCGCTGCCGGTGGTGGAGATCCGCGCGAAGGGCGGGTTCTTCGACTACGAGAACAAGTACACGAAGGGCGTCGCGGAGGAGATCGTCCCGGCCCCCCTGCCCCCCCCGGTTTCGCGCCGGGTCGAGGACGCCGCCCTCGCGGTGCACCGCCTGCTCGGCCTCCGCGCGATGTCGCGGAGCGACTTCATCCTCATGGACGACGGCACGCCCGTCTTCCTCGAGGTCAACACGATCCCCGGCATGACGCCCAACTCGCTCCTCCCGAAGGCCGCGGCCGCCGCCGGGATCGCGTTCCCGGAGGTCCTCGCGCGGCTCCTCGAAAGCGCGGGCAAGGGCGCTACCATGGACCGCGCATGGAACGCGTCGTCCGGAAGGAGTGGGGGGAGGAGCACTGGATCGTCAACCGCGCCTACTGCGGGAAGAAGCTCCTCCTGAAGCGGGGGTTCCGCTGCTCGGTCCACCGCCACCCGGTGAAGGACGAGACGTTCCACCTCGAGAAGGGCCTCGTCTGGCTCGAGCTCGACGGGGAGGGGCGCCTCCTCCGGCCCGGCGACACGGCCCACATCCCTCCCCGCACGCCCCACCGGTTCAGCGGCCTCGAGGAGAGCGTGATCCTCGAGTTCTCGACCCACCACGAGGACGAGGACTGCATCCGCGACGAGCCTTCGGGGAGGATCCCGCCGGACCTGCTCGCGACGCTGCTCCGGCAGGCGGGAAAATAGGGGGCTCCGGGGGCAGCCGAAACCCCGCCCGCGGTCGTATTCAATGGGGTTGAGGACGACGGGTACCATGGGTGTTTCCGCATGGAGAGAAGACTCCTCCTCGTCCTCGGCATCCTCGGCGCCGTCTGCGGCATCGCGCTGATCCTCGCCCTCTCGGGCGCGGAGCCGCCGCGGACCCGGCCGCCGGTCGAGGCGCCGCCCCCGCACTCGATCGCCCCGCCCCCGGAGACCGAGCCCGGCGCGAAGAAGGAGAGCGGCACGCTCAAGGGGCGGGTCGTGAGCGGGAAGACGGGCGAGGGGATCAAGGGGGCGAAGGTCGTGGCGCTCTCGCCGCACCTCGAGCCCGCGAGGACCCCGGAGGAGATCCCGACGTGGGGGGGGCTCATCGAGAGGAAGTCGATCCGCACGGACGAGAACGGGTACTTCGCGCTCGAGGCGCTCCCGCCGGACTACTGGAACCTCTGGGTCGAGAGGAAGGGATACGCGTGGACGACCGTGCCCCGCGCGAAGTTCGCGGAGGAGCACGTGATCCAGCTCTTCCCCGCGTGCAGCGTGAAGGGCCAGGTGGTCTACCCGGACGGGTTCCCGGCGCCCGGCGTCCGGATCGAGTACCACGTGCAGGGCACCCACTCGGAGGTCTTCTCGCGCTACAAGCTCGAGAGCTACTACACGACGACGCGGGAGGACGGCACGTTCGCCTACGAGGACCTGCCGCCCGGGAAGTTCACGGTCGAGGTCTACCCGCAGGACCACCTTCCCTTCCCGTGGCGGTACGAGCCGCCGCTCGAGCCCGGCGAGAACCGCGACCTCGGCATCCACAAGCTCGACGACGGGTTCTCGATCACGGTGAAGGTCGTCTGGCGCGAGACGAACGAGCCGGTGCCCGACGTCGAGGTCGCCGTTCGCCCGGTCGCCGACCCGATGCCCCGCACGAACATCGGCCAGCGCCGGCGCACGGACGGGAACGGCGTCGCGCGGTTCAGGGGGCTCGGCGGCCAGCTCGCGGAGCGCCCGCAGTTCCTCGTCGCGGCGAACCTCGCGAACGGCCCGGTCCTCGCCGACGAGGGCGGCACGCACGCGCCGGGCTCGACGGTCACGATCCGCCTCCGGAAGGACGGGTCGGTGAAGGGGATCGTCCAGAGGCCGAACGGCGACCCGCTCGACCAGTTCGCGGTCGAGCTCGAGGCGGTCGGCCATTTCACGCGGCAGCTCCGCGACTTCGGCGAGAACGGCAAGTTCCACGTCTTCCAGGTGCCCGGCGGCAGCTACAAGCTCCACATCCGCCACGGCAACCTCGTCGACAAGGAGATCGACGTCGACGTGGAGGGCGGCAAGGAGCTCGATGTCGGGACGATCCGCCTCGAGGAGGGCGCGCAGATCACGGGCGTCGTCCGCCGGTCGAACGGCAAGGAGATCGAGGGGGTCGTGCGCGTCAACCTCGGGATCCGCGTGAAGAACCCGTCGGGGGTCGCGGGGTGGCGCGAGGCGGGACGGAGCTACGTGCAGCAGGACGGGACCTACATCTTCAAGGGGATCGCGCCGGGCGAGTACGGGATCTGGCCCGAGTCGGTCGAGAACCCGACGGCGACCACGGAGCCGCTGGACATCGTCGTGCGCCCGGGCGAGATGGCGCTGCAGAAGGACCTCGTCCTCCACAGCGAGGGGATCCTCGACCTGCGCTTCGTCGACGAGGTCGACGGGAGCACGAGGCAGGTCGTGCAGCCGCCGACGTATCTCGTCGAGACGGCGACCGGGAAGGAGATCCGCTGGTTCGGGATCGGAACCCGCCTCAAGCCGGGCTCCTACGGCGTCTACGTGGAGCTTCCGGACGCGCAGGGCGTCCCGAGACGGTACAAGGCGCGCGATGTCGAGGTCGTCGAACGGCCGCCGCGGGGTCAAGAGGGCACCGGGCAGGACCCGATAGAGATACGTCTCTTCGAGGTCCGGGATGGCAGCTAAGCGGGACGACGCAACGACGGAGCAGGACCAGCGCACGGGGGAGGACCGCCGAGCCGGCGAGGAACGCCGGTCGGACGGCGACCGCCGCGGCGAGAACATGGGCCACGAGCCCGAGCGCCGCTCGGGCGAGGACCGCAGGAAGCGCGGCCCCGAGGCCGAGCGCCGGAAGGTCGAGCGCCGGATCAACGAGTACCGGCTGAAGCCCGAGGTGCTCGAGTTCATCAACGCGGTGAACGAGTTCAAGTCGGTCCGCCAGAAGCCGTTCCCGACGTGGTCGGAGATCTACGACATCTTCGTGGGCCTCGGCTACAAGCGCGCCGCGAAGAAGGAGTAGGGGCGCGGAGGCCCCGGGCGACCCCGGGGGGGGCTCCGGGGGGGGCGGCTACCGCCGACCGCCCGGAAGCCTTAGAATCTCGCGCCTGATGCGATTCCAGGCCTCCCCCGCGCCGTCCCGCTCCCGCGGCGGCGCGTTCGTCCTCTTCCGCGCCGACGGCGAGCGCTCGCTCCCGTCCTTCCTCGACCGGGCGCTCCGCGACGCGGCCTCCGCGGCGCTCCGGGCGAAGGAGTTCACCGGGCGGAAGGGGGAGACCCTCCTGCTCCACGGCGGCGGGTCCCGCCTGCTCCTCACGGGGCTCGGCGACAACAGGAAGGCGCCCGGACCCGACGCGCTCCGGGGGGCCGCGGGCGTGGCGGCCCGGCAGCTCGAGGCGCGCGGGATCGCGGAGGCCACGTTCCTCGTTCCCGACGGGAAGGACGCGGCGGACCTCGCCCGCGCCGTGACCGAGGGGCTCG
>JAKLKT010000689.1 GCA_023150495.1 Planctomycetota bacterium | reverse complement strand
GAGAGCGTCGTCGCGGAGTCGGTGACGGGGTCGTACACGCTGTCCGCGTCGGCCGCGGCCCAGGTGAGGCGGCCGCCGAGGATGACCTCCCACCGCTCCCCCGCGGAGAGCGCGACCTGCAGGTAGGCGCCGAGGAGGTCGTAGGTCGCGTCGTCCGCGACCGGGCCCTGCACGGGGTTGTCCGTCGAGAAGCTGCTGACGTCGTCGTGGTAGTACTCGACGCCGTAGGTGAGCCGCGCCGCCCCGACCGCGCTCCCGAGCTGGAGCCACGTCCCGAGCGTGCCGACGTCGACCCCCTGCCGGTCGCGGCGGTCGCCGGTCCGCAGCCGGTCCCGGGTCTCGTCCTGCTCGTGCCAGGAGAGGCTCCCGTGCACCTCGTCGATCGCGCCCCCGAGCTCCTCCGCGTGGAGCTGCGCGTAGAGGAGCATCCGCTCCTGGTCGAAGTCGTGCTCGAGCTCGGTGCCGACGGTCGTGCCGTGGAAGCTCTTCGCGACGGTCGTCCGGTGGGTCCGCGGGACGTTGTTCTGCTCCATCTGCTGGTAGGCGAGGACGAGCCGCGCGTTCTCGCCGAGGAAGTGCTCGAGCTTCGCGTCCGCCGCCCACTCGTCGTAGGCGGTGTTCGGCTGCTCGCCCATCGGGTCGCCGGCCCGGATGTTCCCGTAGTTGCGCCCGGTGAAGCCCGCGAGGAGCCCCGTCGCGCCGTCCCGGCCGATGCTCCCCTCCACGCGCCCCGTCTGCGACCCCTCCCCGCTCGCGAGCCGCCCGAGGAGGAGGCCCGCGGCCGTCCAGCCGTCGCCGTAGCCGTAGGGCGTCTTCGTGAACGCCTGCACGGTGCCGCCGATCGCGTCGGAGCCGTAGAGCACCGACGAGGGGCCCATCACCACGTCGAAGCGGGCGACCGAGAGCGGGTCGACCGTCGCCCAGTACTGGTTCGGGCCCTCGCGGAAGGTCGAGTTGTTGAGGCGGATGCCGTCGATGAGGAAGAGCGTGCGGAATCCCGTGAAGCCGCGCAGGAAGGGCGACCCCTGGCCGGGCGAGGTCTCCTGGACCATCACGCCCGGCGTGTTCCGCAGGACCTGCGGCGTCGAGCGGTACGAGCGGCGCTCCACCTCCTTCGCGTCGACCTGCGCCGTGCCGTAGGGGACATCCAGCGCGGGCTCCTCCTCCCTTGTGGCGGTCACGACGACCTTCTCCGCGAGCGGGGGTTCCCCGGACCCCTCCCCATCCGCCGGGGCGGCGAGGTACGCCTCGACGGCCCGGGCGCGCGCGTTCCGGCCGGGGTCGTCGTCGGCAAGGGCGGTCGAGGCGGCAAGGAGAAGGACGAGGGAGCGAGCCATGAGCCGCGGCCCCCCGGAAATGCCGTGCCGGACGGGGGGCGCCGCCGGATGCGGGCTCCCGGGTTGTGCGGTGTACAGGACGCCGACACGCGGTGGCATTTACGTTGTCTTGATGTTCGTGGCGACGGGCCTTCACCGGGGTCTGGTCTTCTTGCAGGCGGCCGGTGCGGCTGCCGAGGCGGCCGGCCACCATGACAGGTCAGCCTCGGCGAGGATAGGCCATGGCCGTCCCGTCGAGTGAGACCTCCGTACGGGTGCCGGGGGCGTCGTGCTCCTGGCACCCGTCTCCGGGAAGACCCCGAGGAGGATCGATGATCGAGGAGAGCGTGCGGCGCGGGGAGAAGTCGACCCAGAGGCCGGTCGCCGCGGGCTTCGTCTCGGCGGACGAGCCCGTCGGCCCGAGGGCCGCGCGCGAGCCCTCGGGGCTCTTCGCGGCCGTCGAACAGGGGCGGCCCTTCGACACGGCGGTCCACGACGAGC